>JACCSH010000329.1 GCA_013813125.1 Nocardioidaceae bacterium
ATGTAGACGCGGCGGGCGCCAGCTTGGTACCCCGCCTCCTTGACCGCTCGCTGCTCGACTGCGGTGATCCCGATGGCACACAGATGACCAGTCGTGGCTTGGCGAAGTAGCGGCGTCGGTGCACGCGTTTGATGAAGAACCGGAGCATCTGCTCGGTCGCCTCGAAGTCAGCGATGACGCCATCTCGCAACGGCCGGATCGCTGTGATGTTGTCCGGCGTACGGCCGATCATGCGTTTGGCCTCTGCGCCCACAGCAAGGATTTCTCGGGTCTGCGCATTCATCGCGACCACAGACGGCTCGTTGAGCATGACCCCTCGACCACGCACGTAGACCAACGTGTTGGCGGTACCAAGGTCGACCGCCATGTCGCGGCCGATGAGGCTGTGAGCCATCTTTCGAAGCGCCCCTCTTCCGCCTAGATCCATGCTCGTCTCGCCACCGGGGGGAGGCGGTGAGTTCAGGCTAGGGGAGCCGAGCGCGCGGATTCGGCCGACACTTCGACGTCGTTCTTCTTATCTGGCTGAGGAGCAAGGATGAGTCGTGGAAAGGGCGGCGCCGCCCGAGCGGAGATGCCGCCCTCAAACCGGCTCAGGTGAACCCGTCCGAAGGCGCGTGAGCGGCGGCAACCGGCGGTAATCGCCAGCGCTCAGTCGCCCCGTTCAACCCGCGAGTTCTCATCTCGCGAGATCAGGAAACCACAAGGCGATCTCGGAAGCGGCGGACTCCACTGAGTCAGAGCCATGCACGAGGTTCTCGCGGTTGGAGAGGCTGAGATCTCCGCGGATCGTGCCTGGCGCTGCCTTGCGACCGTCGGTGGCGCCATTGATCGCTCGTACGACATCAATCGCCTCTTCGCCCTCGAGCACAGCGGCGATGAGCGGGCCGCTGGTTACAAACTCTCGTAGCGGTGCATAGAAGTCTCGCTCGACGTGGGCGGCATAGTGCTGGTCGGCCAGCTCAGGTTCGATCCACCTTTGCTCCAAGGCGACGATGGCAAGCCCCTTGGCCTCGAATCGGCTGATGACGTCGCCGACGACTCCCCGACGTACCGCGTCGGGCTTGAGTAGCAGCAGTGTGCGCTGAATCATGCGGGAAGCCTAGGGCAGGTGTCGTCAGGCCGGAGGATGGGAGTGATTCTCCACGGCCGTCGACTGGCGTTCGATCCTTTTCCCGAGCAGGTAGGCCGCGGTCCACAAGGCACCGAAGAGCAGCCCCAGCACGACCATCACGGGTACGACGAATCCCAACGCCAACGCGGCGAGCTGCAACGCAAACCCCAGGAAGTAGGCCCATTCGGCCCGCAGCAGGCTGGCGATGACGAGGGCGGCAACAGCCAACCCGAGGCCGACAGTCAGTGAAACGGCTTTGGGAACCTCCTCGATGGTGATGAGGACCGGTGTGGCCAGACCGAGCACGATCGACTGGAACGCCAAGACCGCAGCGCACATGATCTGCCGGGGCGATCGCATCAGGTGCCACCAAGGAGGACTCTGGCCTCGCCGGCGGTGATCACCGAGCCCGTCACCAGCACCCCACCGCCCCCGAAACCTCCCGAAGCACCACCGAAATCGCTCGAACCCCACGTGTCGTCGTCGAATGCTCCGAAGCCCACGCTGCCATCTGGCTGACCTGCATCGGCTAGTCCCACCGCCCTGTCGATCGCATCGTCGAGCTGCGGGACCACCTCCACGCGATCGGCGCCGAAGATACCGCGCGCAGCATCGGCCAAGTCGTCTGCCGGGAGACATCGAGGCGTTGAGTTCTGCGTGCAGATAATCGTCGACAAGATCGGCTCGAGCGCGTCGAGTAAACCCTCGATGTCTTTGTCGGCCATCACCCCACAGACGCCGATGAGAGGCGAGAACGTGAACGCCTCCTGGATCGCTTCAGCAGATGCCCGAGCTCCGTGCGGGTTGTGTGCGGCGTCGATCAGGACGGTGGGTGAGCGGCGCACAACCTCGAGCCGGCCCGGCGAGGTGACCTGCGCAAACGCCTCTCTCACCACCTCGATGTCCAGTCCTGCCTCCAGACCCTTGCCACCAGTAAAGGTTTCGACCGTGGCAAGCGCGCAAGCAGCGTTCTGCGCCTGGTGGGAACCGTAGAGCGGGAGAAATATCTCGTCGTACGTCCCGCCCAGACCCTGCAACGTGAGTAGCTGGCCGCCCATCCCCGGTCGGCGCTCGACTACCCCGAACTCGAGCCCCTCCTGGACCACAGTCGCTCCTACTTCGGCGGCGTGGTGCCGCAGCACCTCCGCGGCGTCGACCGGTTGTTGCGCGAGTACAGCAAAACTTCCGGACTTGATAATTCCTGCCTTCTCGATGGCAATGTCACCCGGCGTGTCTCCGAGATAGCGGGCGTGGTCCACACCGATCGGAGTGACCACGGCAACAGCAGCGTCGGCCACGTTGGTTGCGTCCCAGGATCCACCCATACCCACCTCGATGATGCCGGCATCAACGGGTGCGTCGGCGAACGCGGCGAAGCCCATGGCGGTGATGAACTCGAAGAAGGACAACGGCTGATCGCCGGATCTGTCGATGACCTCGGCGTAGGGCGCCACTTCGTCGTACACCTCGATGAAACGCTCGGGGGTGAGCGGTAACCCGTCGATGCTGATGCGCTCCGTCATGGACTGCAGATGCGGACTTGTGGACCGACCTGTACGCAGTCCCAAGCCACGCAGCAGCGTGTCCACCATCCGGGCGGTCGAGGTCTTGCCGTTCGTGCCGGTGAGATGCACGACAGGGTATGCCCGCTGGGGCTGTCCCATCAGGTCGCACAGCGCCGCGATGCGATCAAGAGACGGGTCGAGCTTCGTTTCCGGCCAACGCCTGAGCAGCGATTTCTCCACGCCGGAGTAAGCAGCGGACGTGCTCGATCGGTCCGAGGTGCCAGGGATGCTGTCTCGGTCAGACGTTTCAGTCGGAGCAGATGTGCTGGCGCGGTCCGGCGGGGCAGGCATTTGGCACGAAGTCTAGTGCTGCGCCGCAGCCCTCTCGCGGGTCGGACCGCCTCTCGAGGATGCGACTCTCGCGTAGCTCTGGCGACGTATCAGTCGGATCCTTCGGGTGCCGGGTGAAAACGCGTTAGTGGCGCGGCGAGCCTGCGCCGTAGGATTCGGCGGTATGACCGCTGCCCCTCACGCTTCCGACACGTCGACCGCCGTGAGGCGCTCGGTCGACGTGCCGGACAAACCGGCGCTCGAGGGGCTCGAAGACAAGTGGGACACGATCTGGAGCGAGCAGGGCACCTACCGCTTCGACCGAACGAAACCTCGAGATCAGGTCTACTCGATTGACACTCCCCCGCCCACCGTCTCTGGTTCCCTCCACGTCGGCCACGTCTTCTCCTACACCCACACCGACACCGTCGCGCGCTATCAGCGCATGCGTGGCAAGGAGGTGTTCTACCCGATGGGGTGGGACGACAACGGGTTGCCGACCGAGCGGCGCGTGCAGAACTACTTCGGCGTGCGGTGCGACCCCTCGGTGCCGTACGACGCTGCCTTCACGCCTCCCGCCAAGCCAGACCCCAAACGGCAGCTCGCCATCTCGCGGGGAAACTTCATCGAGTTGTGCGAACGTCTCACAGCTGAGGACGAGAAAGTTTTCGAAGACCTCTGGCGCAAGCTCGGACTCTCCGTCGACTGGTCGCTGCTCTACACCACCATCAGTGACGACTCCCGGGCGACAGCGCAGCGAGCCTTTTTGCGCAACCTGGCGCGCGGCGAGGCCTACCAGTCCGAGGCACCGACGCTCTGGGACGTGACCTTCCAGACCGCGGTCGCCCAGGCTGAGCTCGAGGCCCGCGACTATCCCGGCCACTACCACCGCGTCGCCTTCCACGGCCCCGCCGGACCCGTCCACGTGGAGACCACCCGGCCGGAGCTAATCGGCGCGTGCGTGGCGTTGATCGCCCATCCCGACGACGAGCGCTACCAGCAGATGTTCGGTACGACGGTCAGCTCGCCGGTCTTCGGCGTGGACCTCCCCGTGCTGGCCCACCCAGCCGCCGAGCCCGACAAGGGCGCGGGCATCGCGATGTGCTGCACCTTCGGCGACTTGACCGACGTGCAGTGGTGGCGCGAGTTGCAGCTGCCGGTCCGCACGATCATCGGCCGAGACGGGCGCATCCTCCGGGATACGCCGGAGTGGATCGCGCCTGAGGCGGCCCGAACGGCATACGACGAGCTTGCCGGCAAGACTGCCTTCAGCGCCCGCGAGGCCATGGTGACGCTGCTGCGCGAGTCCGGCGACCTCGACGGGGAGCCAAAGCCCACCCAGCGGATCACGAACTTCTACGAGAAGGGCGACAAGCCCCTGGAGATCGTGGCCACGCGCCAGTGGTACATCACCAACGGGGGCCGTGACACCGACTTGCGGGACGCGCTGATCAAGCGTGGTGACGAGATAGCCTGGGCCCCGCAGTTCATGCAGCACAGGTTCAGCAACTGGATCGCCGGGCTCAACGGCGACTGGCTTATCTCCCGACAGCGCTTTTTCGGCGTGCCGATCCCGGCCTGGTACGCGCTGGACGACGAGGGCGAACCGATCTACGACAACCCTCTGCTCCCGAGCGAGGACCGACTGCCGGTCGACCCGTCGGCCGAACCGCCCGACGGTTTTGACGAGTCTCAACGCAACCAGCCGGGTGGATTCATTGGCGACCCGGACATCATGGACACCTGGGCGACGTCGTCCCTCACCCCGCACATCGCGGGCGGTTGGGAGCGCGATCCAGACCTTTTCGAGCGGATCTTCCCGATGGACCTGTGTACGCATGCACACGACATCATCCGCACCTGGCTCTTTTCCCGGGTCGTCCGCGCTCACCTCGAAAACGACTCCGCGCCTTGGCGACAGGCGTTGATCTCGGGATTCGTGGTCGACCCCGATCGCAAGAAGATGTCCAAATCCAAGGGCAACGTCGTGGTGCCGAGCGACATCCTCGAGCGCTACGGCTCCGATGCTGTGCGATGGCGCGCGGCGATGTCGCGTCCTGGTCTCGACTCTCCCTTCGACGAGTCGCAGATGAAGGTGGGGCGCCGTCTGGCCATGAAGGTGTTGAACGCATCGAAGTTCGTCCTTGGCCTAGGCGCAGGC
>JACCSH010000028.1 GCA_013813125.1 Nocardioidaceae bacterium
ACGCGAGCACCAGCTTGCGCACGCCCGCTCGAGCCATCTCCGCAAGCAGAACCGCGGTACCCAGGTCGTTGTGGGAGGCGTACAGCGGGAGGTCGGCAGGCGTCAGCCCGGCGCCGACCATCGCCGCCTGGTGGCACACCACATCTACGTCGGCGAGCTCTTCCCGAAGGCGCTCCGCATCCCTCACATCGATCCTTCGTATACCGGCCCGGGATTTCCCGTCGGCTGCATCGGCTGCGGCTGCGTCGTCGGCGTGAGCCTGCGGGATCCAGGCGTCGAGTCCCACAACCTCGTAACCCCGCTCGTTGAGAAGGTCAGCGACCGCGCTGCCGATGAAACCTGCCGCACCCGTCAGCAGCACTTTCAGCGGCCGCTGTGGGGCAGCGCTCATGCTGGCAGATTCGCTCATGCTGGGCGTCAGGGATGTCAAGGCGGCTCGAAGGGAAGCTGCATGCCATCCAGAGCGCGGCCGCACTTACAGTCAGGATCACCGGTTGGGAGCGAGCCGATCACGTCGGCGATCAGCTCTCGCAGCCTTTCCACATTGCGGCCGAACTCTGCGAACACCGCGGCCTGGCTGACGGACTCAGTGCTGTAGATGCCGGCATCTCGGTCGGTGACCAAAGCGATCGGCGAGTAACACATCGCCAGCTCGCGAGACAGCACCGCCTCTGGGTGGCCGGTCATGTTGACGAGCGCCCAGCCCTGCCCCGCGTACCACTGCGACTCCGCTCGCGTCGAGAACCGGGGACCCTCGATGACGACCATCGTCCCGCCGTCGACGACGCTGGGGTCACCGTTGATCAAGGCTCGCCGAAGCGACGGACAGTAGGGATCAGCGAATCCCACATGCGCTGCCCCGGTGTCCATGTAGGTCTGCACTCGACCGGCGGTGCGGTCGACAAGCTGGTCGGGCACCACCAACGCGCCTGGCCCGAGCTGCCGCTGCAGGCTCCCGACGGCGCAGGGGGCGAGAACTCGTCGCACGCCCACCGACCGCAGCGCCCACAGGTTGGCCCGGTAGTTGACGCGGTGAGGCGGGAACTCGTGGTGCCTGCCGTGCCGCGGCAGGAACGCCACGCCGCGTTTCCCGAGAGATCCGACGGAGATCAGAGCCGACGGCTCGCCGTACGGCGTCGAGACCTCGACGAACTCAGGGTCGGTCAAGAACTCGTAGAAGCCCGAGCCGCCGATGACGGCGACGTCGGGCCGGCTCATGTCAGGCATGGTGGCCAGTCTGTCAGGCGGGGTCCGGCGTTACCTCCGGCAGCGCGGTCTGCGGTGGTCAGACGAGGTCCCTGGGCACCTGTCGGAAGGTCGCTGGAGCTCGGATCGCCCCGTCACGCCGACCGAGGGTGACATCCGCTCACTTGAGCAACAGCATGCCGACCCGTCGTGACGCGACCAGCAGACCGATGGACCCCATGGCTGTGAGGTAACAGGCGGCGACCAGGCTGTCCCAGCCCACGGTGCCGAGCGACATGTCCCGCGTCATGAGCACACCCTGATACAGCGGAGTCCATCGCACGACGTGCTCGATCGCCTCAGGGTAGGTGGACAAGGGATAAAAGGTTGCCGAAAACAAGAACATAGGGGTGATCGCCAAGGTGATGTACTCGAAGTCCTGCCAGCTGCGCATCCAGGTCGTCAACGCCATACCTGCTCCGGCGAAGGCGAAGCCGATCAGCATCGTGGTCGGCAGGGCGAGCAGCATCCACCAGGAGTCGACGAGTCCCATCGCGAGCATGATGGCGATGAACGCCGCCGAGTAACACGCGCCGCGGAGCAGGCTCCACCAAATCTCGCCTCTCGCAATGTCGATCGGGCGCAGGGGCGTCGCGAGCATCGCGTCGTACAACTTCTCGTACTTCAGCTTAAAAAACACGTTGTACGTCGAGTCGAGCAGCGCACCGGTCATGGCCGAGGCGGCCAGCATGGCCGGTGCGACGAACTCGACGTAGCCGACTCGGCTGCCGTCGTCGAGGGTGAACTCGCCGACCAGACCTC
>JACCSH010000086.1 GCA_013813125.1 Nocardioidaceae bacterium
GTCGGCTTTACAGACGCCTCCCGACTACCCGCTCGACGAAGCAGCCCGAGAGTCGACGATCCGAGCGGGAATCGCGAAGTCGTCGCTCGCGATGAACTGCTCTGGCAAGCACGCGGCGATGCTGGCCACCTGTGTACTGAACGGCTGGCCGATCGACTCGTACACGTCGTGCGACCATCCGCTGCAGGTGTCGATCGCCGAAACGTTCGCGGAGCTGACCGGCGAGTCTGTCGCGTCCGTCGGGGTCGACGGCTGTGGCGCACCTTTGCTCTCCACGTCGTTGGTCGGGCTCGCCCGCGGCTTCCGTGCGTTGGTTCTCGCGCCTACGGGGAGTCCAGAGCGTCGCGTCGCAGACGCTTTCGTCGGTGCACCCGACTACGCATCCGGCAGCTGCCGTGACGAGTCGGCCTTGCTGCGGGCCGTCCCAGGCGCTATTGCGAAGTCGGGGGCGGAGGCTTGCTACGCGGTGGCGCTGCCGGACGGCCGTGCGGTAGCGCTCAAGATCGAGGATGGCGGAGCACGCGCAAGGCCGGTGGCAATGGCCGCAGCGCTGCGGCGTCTCGGCGTCCAGCGTGAGCCCGGCGTCGACGGGAGCGCTCTGGACGCAACGGGTACGGCGGCGGTGCTTGGGGGCGGGGTTCCGGTGGGTGAGCTCCGAGCGACATTCTGAGCTTCTGCGTGCACTTCTGAGAGCACGAGGGGCTTGCCTCGGCTCGCGCACACTGTTCATGTGCACGGTAGTGAGCGCTTGGGGGCGGGTAGGGGTCGCAGAATCGTTCATGTGCGCGGTAATGAGCGCTTGTGGGCGTGTGCGGGTCGCGGAATCGTTCACGTGCACGACTCCTGACCTGCGTGCTCTCCGCTTGCATTTGCTAGCTATTGCAAGCATCATGGAGCTCATGGGAGTAAGCCAGCGGGCACAAACGCTCGGAGACTTTCTGCTGGAACAGCGCCGCGGGGCCCAGTTGACTCTTCGTCAGTTGGCCGACCGGGCCGGGGTGTCGAACCCCTACCTCAGCCAGATCGAGCGAGGTTTGCGCAAACCCTCAGCCGACGTGCTGCAGCAGTTGGCCAAGGCTTTGCGTATCTCGGCAGAAACGCTCTATGTCCGGGCCGGGATTCTCGACGCTGACAAGGCGGGCGAGCGCGACGTGCAGTTCGCCATCCTCGCCGATCCGACCTTGACCGAGCGGCAACGCCAAGTCCTGCTCGACATCTACAACTCCTTCAGCCGAGACAGTCATGGTGCCCCGCCGCCCAAACCCACCTCAACAGGCTCCGACAACGCGACTGCGTCCGATTCGGCAACTGACCTCGACACCGCATCGGACCTCGACACCGCAGCGGACTCCGACTCGGCGCCTCACGCCGACTCGGCGACTGACCTCGACACCGCAACTGACCCACACCCAGCGACGCAGCGCGCCTAGCCCCAAGGGAGGACCCCCCATGTCAGCGAAACTCGACCGGACCCGCCACGAGATCGACAAGATTTTGAGCGAGTCCACTGTTCTGCATGCGGTCGTCGGTGCCGGTGACCTTGCCGTAGCCAAGCTGCGCGAGACGCGCTCCGAGTTGCATGCGCGCACCGGAGGCTTCGACCCCAAGCAACTGGGCGATCAGGCGCGGGCCACGCTGCGGGCGCGGGTCAGCACGATCCCCCACGACGTAAAGGCGGCACCTGAGCAAGTCAGGGCGTTGCCGGAAAGGGCGCAGGCGGTGCTGGGCGGTGCCATGGGCAACGCCGTCAGCGCATACGGCGACCTGGCCAGCCGCGGAAGGATCCTCGTCGAGCGGGTACGCAGTCACCCTGAGACGACCGACGAGCAGTCGCAGTCGGCTGCAGATCTGGGCGATGAGCCCATCATCGTCGCCGCGGAACCAGTGTGGGGTGGGGCCGAAGCCGAGCAGCCCACCGACGCACCGACGGTCGATCTGGTGACGGACCTGCCGGGCGACACCGCGTTGGTTCCCGAGTCGAGTGAGAGCGCCCTGGTTGACCTACCCAGTGACAGCGCGTTTGCTCCCGAGCCGAGTGACAGCGCCCTGGTTGCCCTACCCAGTGACGGCGCGTTGGTTCCCGAGCCGAGTGACGGCGCGTTTGCTCCGGAGCCGAGTGACGGCGCGTTTGCTGCGGAGCCGTTGTCGACGACCTCAACGCCGGCTCATGACGACTCCCCTGACACCGCGTCGTCGGGCCAGATAAAGAAGACAGCAGCCAAGAAGTCCACGGCGCCACATTCGGCCGCGAAGCCGCGCACTACCAGGGCGAAAAAAGCTGCACCGGCCCCTGAACTCGCTGGAGAGCCTTCCGCTTACCCAACGGCCGGGGGAGAGTCCGCGGAGGCAGCCTCGGAGCCCAGCGACGACTGACGGGCTGCAGGACCGTCGCGGCCTTCCCCCACCACCCGCTCACCCGTGCAAGCCAGGAGGCGCCTGCCGGCCCCGTTAGGCTTGTCAAGTGCAGACTGCAATCAACGCCTACATCGTCCTCGACGTGGAACGCTGGGTCAGTCTCATTCTTTGGTACCTGCTGCTCGCGGTGAAGGCGTTCGCGTTCGGTGACGCGGTCGTACGCAGCAGCCCCTCATATGTCGCGGCCGAGAAGCAAACCAAAGTCATCTGGTTGCTCATTTTGGGAGTGGCGTTGGCGCTGCACATCCTGCGAAGGAGCCCGATCGACTTGTTCAACTTGGTGGGCACGGTCGCAGCCTTCGTCTACCTCGCCGACGTGCGCCCCATCTTGCGTTCGATGCCTCGCCGCTGAGGTGGCGCACGTCCCCGGTCCCGATGGACCACTGGAGGTCTTGGTCTCTGGCTCGGGTGAGCCGGCGACCCTGTTCGCTCATGGCCTAGCAGGCTCGATCACTGAGACCCGGCCCTTCGGCTCAGGGGTTCGCGGTACCCGCGTCTTCTTCCACTTCCGGTCTCACGGCACCTCGGTAGCCGCCGAGACTCCGTGGACGTACGCCGCACTCGAGGCGGAGCTGCTGTCGGTGCGCGATGCGTTTGACGCTCGGCGGGGGCTGGGTGTCTCGCTCGGCGCCGGGGCTTTGCTCCGAGCCGCCACCTCTCAGCCTTCCAGTTTTGACCGGCTGGTCCTCGTCTTGCCCCCGGCCCTCGACAAGCCCCGCACTGGCCGCGCATTGCACCGCGTGGACGTGATGGCGTCGTACGCAAAAAAAGATGATGCCGAGGGCTTGGCGGCCGAGTTGTTGGCTGAGCAGCCGGAGGATCTCAGAGCCCGCAGCGTTGTGCAGGTGTGGGCGCGCCAGCAGGCTGAGCGGCTTCTCCAACCAACAGTCCGTCGGGTGATGCGAGACATCCCTCGTATGTGTCCACTGGAGGACAAGTCAGCGCTCGCAAGAATCTCGTGCCCCGTCCTGGTGATCGGGCAAGAGGGCGACGAGGCCCATCCAAGTGGCCTTGTACATGAACTGGTGGAGGCAGTTCCGGACGCACAGGGCAAGGTCTTTGGCCCAGGCGGTGTCCCCTGGACCTCTCGGGCAGAGCTAAGGGCTCTCATCGGCGCTTTCCTCAATGACTGAGTAGCTCCGCTGGCTGCGCGACTGAGCCTCCGCACCTCTCGGGCGCGGGAGCCGCGGGTCAGCCGCGACGTGAGCGGGCGTTCGCGCGGGCTCGGGTGGTCTGATCGAGGATCACTTTGCGGATGCGAACCGCATGAGGCGTTACCTCGACACACTCGTCCTCCCGACAGAACTCCAACGACTGCTCGAGCGACAGCTTGCGTGGGGGGATGAGTTTCTCAAACTCGTCGGCGTTGGATCTGACGTTTGTCATCTTCTTTTCCTTGGTGATGTTGACGTCCATGTCGTCGGCTCGTGAGTTCTCCCCCACGATCATGCCTTCGTAGACCTCGGTGCCCGGCTCGACGAAGAGTGTCCCGCGTTCCTGGAGGTTGGTCATCGCGTACGACGTTGCGACGCCCACTCGATCCGCGACCAACGAGCCGCTCGAACGGGTACGCAGCTCGCCCACCCAAGGCTCGTAGTCTTCGAACACGTGGTGGGCTATCCCGGTGCCGCGGGTGTCGGTCAGAAACTCGGTACGGAAACCGATCAGCCCTCGGGCCGGTACGAGGAACTCCATCCGGACCCAGCCGGTGCCGTGGTTGATCATCTGCTCCAGCCGGCCCTTCCGGACCGCGAGCAGCTGAGTGATGACCCCAAGATGCTCCTCCGGCGCATCGATGGTGAGACGCTCGACCGGCTCGTGCAACTTTCCGTCGATGACGCGGGTGACGACCTGCGGCTTCCCGACGGTGAGCTCGAACGACTCTCGCCGCATCTGCTCGACGAGGATGGCCAAGGCCAGTTCGCCACGTCCCTGAACCTCCCACGTGTCGGGTCGCTCAGTCGCCAAGACCTTGATCGAGACGTTGCCGACCAGCTCCCTGTCGAGGCGGTCTTTGACGAGCCGCGCGGTGACTTTCGTGCCCTTGGCACGGCCCGCGAGCGGTGCCGTATTGGTGCCAATCGTCATCGAGATCGCCGGCTCGTCGACAGTGATGAGCGGTAGCGCCACTGGGTTGTCGGCGTCGGCAAGCGTCTCGCCGATGTTGATCTGCGGTATGCCCGCCACCGCGATGATGTCGCCGGGACCGGCAGATGTGCCCGGCACGCGCTCGAGCGCCTCGGTGACCAGCAGCTCGGTGATCTTGACATTTTGGCGAGACCCGTCCCGCTTGAGCCAGGCCACGGT
>JACCSH010000210.1 GCA_013813125.1 Nocardioidaceae bacterium
TGTCAGTCCTGTCAGCTGGGAGGGGTGGCGGGCGATCGAGCTGGCCGAGGGCCAACTGGGCGAGCAACGAGGCAGCGCCCGGGCCCGGATCGCCGAGCGCGACGCCTTGCTGAGAGCCGCCTTGGGGTCGTCGTGAGCGCCAGAACCGCTGCCGCTTTGGATGAACTTGCGGTCGGTTGGCGGTGCCGTTTTCGCGCACGTGAACCGTTGTAGGGAACCTTCGCGTAGCCCAGCCGCGGCACCTCGTCCGCAACCTTGGGTCGTCAGTCGGCCGAATTATGTCGTCGGTCGGATGGCAGTCCCGGTCATTGTCCCCGTGATGAACGCCTGTTTGTTGTACGCCGCTGCAGACGGGAAGTCAGTGGGTGTGTAGTACCACTGATCGAAGACCTCGGTTCGAAACGCGAAGAACTGGTCTGCGTAGTAGAGCGGAAGCACGACCACCTGCTCGGCAATCAGGTCCTGCATCTGGCCAATCAGTTCGGCCCGCTTGTCCGGGTCTGTCGCTACGAGCTGCTCGGCCGCCAGTTGGTCGAACTCGGGACTCGCAAACCCATCCGGCGTGAAGAAGGTTGGCATCGGGCTCGTCGCGAAGATGAGTCGCAGGTAGTCGGGGTCTCCTCCGGGTCCGGGACCCACCGGCCCCGGAAAGAACAGGAGGATGATGTCGTACTGCCTGCTGAACTTACGAGAGAACAAGCCTGCGGGTCCGTCGGTGGCTTCGGGTCGCAGCTCGACGCCCACCTCGGCGAGTGCCGGCACGAGCAGATCGACGAGGGCCGAAGCCTCGGCTTGGAACAGTAGTCCGAACTGCAGCGGTCCGTCGGGTCCGATCCGCGTGCCGCCGTCGTCACGGGTGAAGCCGGCATCGTCGAGGAGTCGGTTGGCCTCGTCGATGTCGTAGGGGTACTGCTCCGGATCGGAGAAGAACGGATGATCCGGCGGCACGAACCCGGGACTACCTGGCGCTCCGTTGCCGCCCACCAGCCGCTCGACGATGTCGTTGCGGTCGACGGCGTGGGCAAAAGCCTGTCGGAAACGCACGTCAGCCAGCGGCCCGCCGTTTGCCGCATTGAAGTACAAGGGGTAGGCGAAACCCGCCTTGTCCTCGATCACGCCGAGGGAGTCGTCGGCGCGGAGAGGCGCGAGGACGTCGTCGCGTACTCCGTTATTGGGGGTCTGCCCAGCGTCGATGTCACCTGCCTGCAGCGCGGTCAGCTCGTCTCCCACTGGCGGGAACTCGATCCCCTGCACGAACGGGCGGCCCAGGAAGTAGTCGTCGTTGGCACTGAACTTGTAGGTACCGTCCGCAGACGAGTAGGAGTCGAGAAGATACGCGCCCGTGCCCACTAGAAGCTTCGGGTCGGCGACCGCGAGCGGGTCGCGGACGGACTCCCAGATGTGGCGCGGAACTATGGGGACCGCCCCTGCCACGAGGACAGGAAAGGTCACCGCGGGCCGTTCGAGCCGCACCTCGACGGTAGTGTCACCACTCGCCTTCACCTCGGCTACGTTCTGCGGTTGACCCACCACCGTGAACGGCAGTTGCAGGTTTGCGTAGTAGCCGAACGTGAATGCGACGTCGTCAGCCGTGAACGGCTTGCCGTCATGCCACTCCACGCCGTCGCGTAGCTGGAAGGTGTAGGTCAGGCCGTCGGTGGAGCGCTCGAAGCTCTTCGCCAACCAGGGCAGCAGTTCGCCGGTGGAGTCGGCCCACAACAACGTGTCGTAGAGCAGGCTCATCCGCAGGTAACCGGGCAGCGCCTGGTGGGTGAACGGGGAAGGCAGCCCCCAGTCCCCTGAGATCGCTCCGAGTCGCAGCGTCGGGCGTTGGACAGGTTCTGATCCGTCGCCTGTCGCCGGCGAGGATTCTTCACCTGCGCTGCTCCCATCCTCTGCGTTGTCGGTGCAGGCGCCCAGCACAACCGCTCCCGCTACCCCCAAACCGGTGAGCAGGAAGGTACGACGATCCACATCCATCAGTTGTCTCCTCTCGAGTGTCACTAACTTGACGCCACCAGCCCCGTCGACAGGGTGGGCGCTTCGGCTACCAGGCGCTGAGCCGTGGGGCTGCGAGGTGAGGTCGATACCAGGTTGGCCGGCCCTTCCTCGACGACGAGTCCGGCCTCTAAGACGATGATCCGGTCGGTCACTTTTCGTACGACGGCGATGTCGTGCGAGATGAGCACCAGACCCAGACCCATCTCAACTTGGCGGTCCCTGAGTACGACGAGCATGCGGGCTTGTTCCGAGGCGTCCAGCATGCTGGTCGGTTCGTCGGCCACCAGGAGTTTGGGATCGGCTGCGAGGGCACGGGCCAGGGCGACACGCTGGAGCTGGCCTCCGGACAGTTGATCGGTGCGGGCCTGAAGAAAACCGCCTTCAGACGGAAGCCCGACGCTTTGCAGCAGCTCGGCCAACTGGGTTCGCCGCTCATCATCGGAGGAGTTGCCCTCGATCACCCACGGCTCGCTGACGAGGTCCGCCACGCCGAGCCGCGGAGACAAGGCATCCCAGGGGTCCTGCATGATCAGCTGGATCCGCCGTCGGGTCATCCGGGGTTGCCGCCGCCACGAGGCCGACACCGTCGAGCCCTCGAGCACAACCTCACCGGTGTCGGGCGCGAGGTGTCCGGTGAGGATCCTCGCCAACGTGGATTTGCCGCTTCCGGACGGCCCGATGATGCCGACGGACTCGCCCTCTCGCACCACCAGCGAGACGCCACGAAGTGCCCGCACCCGGTGACCGCGTCTGCTGAACGACTTCTCCACGTCACTTGCTGACAGCAGGGTCTTGAGCCCGCCGAAGTGACATAGCACCTGCCGGTTCCGCGACTCCAGCAACCGCGGTCGCTGGTCACGGCAGATGTCCTCTGCCTGGGTGCACCGCGGGTGGTACGGACAGCCGGACGGCACTGCACGCGGGTCTGGTGGCAGGCCGCGGATGGGACGCAGATCCTTGGTCGAGGACATCACCGGTTGGGCGTTGACCAGCGCCCATGTGTAGGGATGGGCGGGTTCACCGGCGACCAGGTCGGCGGCGCCGGCCTCCATGATCTCACCGGCGTACAGCAACAGGATTCTCTCTGCTAGCCGGGCGACATCGATTAGGTCGTGCGACATCAGAAGCAGGGCGAAGCCCCGTTCCTGTGCCAGTTGCCGCACGTGATCCATGAGTGCCCGTCCGGTAGCGGGGTCGAGCCCAGCGGTCGGCTCGTCGAGGACGACCAGTTCTGGTTCGAGGCTGAGGGCCATCGCCAACAGTGCTCGTCGTCGCTCGCCACCGGACAGCTGATGTGGGTGACGGTCGAGTAGGGCCGGTTCGAGCAGTACATCAACGGCAAGCTCTCCGGCGCGCTTCTTGGCCTGTCGACCACTCAGTCCGGCGCGCACCCGCAACGGCTCTGCAATCTGGGCTCCCACGGTGGCGACCGGGTTGAAGGCCGCCGACTGCAGGGCAACCGCCACGGTGGACCAGCGCAGCGCCTGCAATCGCTTCGAAGTTACTCGCAAGATGTCTTCACCGTGGAGCAGGATTCGCCCCGAGGCTTGCGGAGGTCGCACGAGCCCCGCCAGGGACATCGCCAGCGTCGACTTGCCGGATCCACTCTCGCCGGCCACCGCCAGACATTCACCGCGTCTGAGGCTGAGGCTGACACCACGCAGAGCGGCCACGTCGCCGTAGGACACGCGCAGATCTTGTACGTCGAGCAACGAAGTCATCGGGAAGCCTCAGCACGAGGGTTGAAGCTCGGCTCCAGGCTCACTCCGACGAAGGTGAAGCCGATGACGGCGAAGGTGATGGCCAGTCCGGCTGGCAGCACCCACCAGGTCCACAGCTGGCTGTAGTACAGACCGGGGTAGGAGAGGGCACGGTTGAGCACCGCGCCCCAGCTCACCACCGTGGGATCGGCGAGCCCCAGGAAGGCCAGCCCTGCCTCCACGAGGATGGCGACACCGGCTACGCTCACAAACCCGGTGACCAGCGCAGGGCCCAGCGCTGGCACGAGATGCCGTCGTACGAGATAAAGAGGGGCGCCACCGAAACCCCGGGCGGAGACGACGAAACCCCGTTGTCTCAGGGTGAGGGTCTGGCTGCGCACGATTCTGGCCAGCATGGGCCATCCGAACAACCCGAGCACGGCCACGACGGTGTGCTGCCCCGGGCCAAGCAGCGCTGCCAAGAGCAGGATGGTCGGCAGGCCCGGCAGGGCCAACACGACGTCGACCAGCCGCATCATCACCGAGTCCACCCAGCCGCCGACCAGCCCTGTCACCATCCCGATCAGGCCCCCGACGATCACCACAGCCGTCGCGGCCTCGACCGCGATCAGCAGGGAGGTGCGCGATCCCCAGATGAGCTGAGAGGCGATGTCCTGGCCGGAGTCGTTCGTGCCCAACAGGTGAGCCGCCGAGGGACGCTCCAGCGGAGCACCCGACAGCGGATCTCGCGGATCGTACGGAGCTAACCATGGCGCCAGCACCGCTACGGTCACCAAGACCACGATGATCAACCCGCCGCCGATCAACATCGGCGAGGCGCGGCTCTGACGCTCCGCGGCCATAAGCACCCGAGGTTGGGTCGCCAGGTCCATCACTGCTCTGTCCGCGGATCGAGCCGTGAGTAGAGCAGGTCGGCCATCAAGTTGACAGTGAGGACCGCCAAGGCAAAAACCAGGAAAGTGCCCTGGAGCAGCGGATAGTCGCGGTTGTTGGCGGCCGAGTTGGCTAGCTGTCCCATCCCGGGATAGGCAAAGACCCGCTCCACGAAGATGGAGCCGCTGACCGCCATCCCCAGTTGCAGGGAGGTGACCGTCACGACGGGCAGCAGCGCGTTGCGCGCTGCGTAGCGGTACTTCAATCGGCGCTCGGACAGTCCTTTCGCTCGGGCCAGCAGCAGGTAGCCTGCGCCTAGTTCGCTGACGATGCCGGCCCGCATGTAGAGGTACTGGCTCGCTGTCAGACCGACGGCCAGAACCGTGGCGGGGAGCACGAGGTGGTGGCCGATGTCGAGCATTCGTTCGGCCGGGCCCGCGTCGGGGAAGAACGGCGTGCGTGCTCCCGCCAGCGGAAACCAGTCGAGCCGTACGGCGAAAAGGAAGAGCACCATGGAGCCCAGGAAGAACTCCGGGATGTTACGCAAGGTCAGGAACAGGGCGAGGAGGCCGCGATCCATGCCGTGCCCGCGCCGCCAACCCGAATGGATGCCGGCGACGACACCGATCAAGGTAGCGATCGCCACTGCTGTGACAATGAGCAGGAGAGTCCACGGAAGTCGTTCCCCGATGAGGCTGCTGACCGAGCGCCCGTTCTCGGAAATCGACCGACCAAGATCACCTTGGGTCAGACCAGCCAGATAATGGCTGTACTGGTCCAGGAGGGGACGATCCAGCCCGTAGTAGGTTGCCAGGGCGGTCCGTGCGGCCTGGCCGCCGAGCCCCGGGGAGGCCTGTGCGGCAAGTGTCTCGATCGGGTCACCGGGCAGGGTGCGGGGAAGAATGAAGTTGAGGTTCAGCAGTACGAAGACGGTGAATGCGTAGGAACCCAGCGGGCGGACCCAACGAGCGGCTGAGGAGTGCGGGCGCG
>JACCSH010000215.1 GCA_013813125.1 Nocardioidaceae bacterium
AGGCGCGGCGAGGCCGACAACGCCCCGGAGGGCTTGGCAGCCACGAACGTCACCATCGTGAGGGGGAAGTCGGACGATCCCACTGTTCGGCTCGTCGCGATGCAGTTCAAGGGTGACGTCAAGTTCGCCAACGGGCCAGATGTCGCGCCCGGCGTCGACGTGGTGATCGGGGACGATTTCCACAGCGTCGACGCGCAGGCACAGCGAGTGCTGCGGTTGGGAAAGACCGTCAAGACCTGCACGTCGATCCAGGGCGACCGAGGCTCAGCTAGCTGAAACTAGGGCCTTCCTAGTCAGCCTCGTCATCCACCCAGTTAGCCAGTCGACCCCGTTTACTGATCGTCTGGAGCCGTGCCTCTATCGCCTCCCGATCTCCTCGAGGTGTCACGATCAAGAGGTCGTCGCCGCGCTTCAGGGCTGTCCGAGTTTCGGGCGTAAAGCTGCTGTCACCACGGACGACGAGCGAGACGCTGGTCCCGCGCGGCAGCCGCAGCTCACCGACCTCAACACCGTGCAACCTGGAGTCCGCGGTGATCTTGACCTGCAGCAGATCGGCAGCAATGCGCTCGAGCGGAGCCGCTTCCACCTCGACCTCACGACTGCGCTCGACTGTGACACCGAGCGTCGAGGCGAGTTTCGGCAGTATCGGGGCGGTGATCACGGTGAGGACGACGACCAGAACGAAGACCAGGTTAAAGAGTGCTTCTGACCTCTCGACACGCTCGGCCAATGGGATGCTCGCCAAGACGATCGGCACGGCGCCACGCAGGCCGGCGACTGCCAAAAAACCCTGTTCACGCCATGGCGTTCGAAGAGGGGTGCAGCAGACGATGACACTGAGGGGACGCGCCAGGAACATCAGCCCCGCGCCCACGACGACGCCTCCAACGATGCTCTCGAACCTGACACCGCCCGGCGAAGCGAGCAGTCCGAGCATGATGAACAACCCGATCTGGGCCAGCCAGGCCATACCCTCGGCGAACGAGCGTGTCGCGCTGCGGTGCGGAAGCTCGGAGTTTCCCAGCCAGAGCGCGGTGATGTAGACGGCGGCGAATCCACTCGCATGCAGGGCGGCCGTGCCGGCGTACGCGAGTGCAGCGATCGTCATCACTGCGATCGGGTAGAGGCCCGATGCTGGCAAGGCGACGCGTCTGAGCAACCAGACACCGCCGATACCAACCAGGGCACCGAGCATGACACCCGCGACCAGCTCGTACAAGACAAGGCCGGCGAACCTGGCTACTCCGCCTTCGAGCCCGCCTGGGCTGCTCAGCAGCACGACGAGGAGGACGGTCGGAGCATCGTTGAGGCCCGACTCTGCCTCGAGGGCTCCGAGCAGCTTTGGCCTGAGCGGAACCTTGCGCAGCACTGAGAAGACCGCGGCGGCGTCAGTCGGCGATGTGATCGCGCCGAGAAGAAAGGCGAGCTCCCACGACAAGCCGAGGACGAAGTGCGCGAGTACGGCGACGACTCCGACGCTGACGGCGACTCCGACGGTAGCGAGGGCCAGGCCGATCTTCAGGGAGGGTCTGACCTCGGCCCAGCGAGTGGTGAGACCACCCTCGGTGAGGATGATGACAAGGGCCGCGAAACCGAGCGCGTGGGCAGTTCTGGCGTCGTCGAACTCCACGCCTATCACTGACTCGCCCAAGAAGACGCCCATGGCGAGGTAGATCAAGAGGCTGGGTAGGCCCACTCGAGCTGAGACCCGGACCGCCAAGATGGCGAGCAGAAGCACGACAGATCCTGCCAGCAGCAGCTGGTCGAGGCGGTCAGCGTCCACCGCACCACCCTAGAGCGGCGCGCTCACCGAACGATCAAGTCAGGAACAGGCCCGGCCATCAGGGGCGTGATGGTCGGGCCCGTTTTCGGAACGTCAAAAGAGCATCAGAGCGAACGGCACTGGTCCTCCTTGTTCCCGTCGACGATGTTGCCACCACCGGTGGGAGGATGAGTGTTGGACTTGCACTGCAGGTTGCCGTCGATCCGGTTACCGATGATCATGACTTCACCGCTGTTCGAGAACATCTGCACGTCACCGTTGACCTGGTTGCGGGCAACGGCTGCCGAACCACCCTGGACGTGTTGAATGCTGCCTCCGACACAGGATCCGCGTACGACGGCTCGGCGAGCGTTCTCCGACGAGACGTTGCCCACGACATGCACGTCGAACGCGCGCAGCGTGGCGTTGAGAGGGCTGAGCGCGAATGGCTTCACGGTCACCG
>JACCSH010000243.1 GCA_013813125.1 Nocardioidaceae bacterium
GAGGTACACAACACTCATGGCGAGCGTCATGGCTATGTGGTCGAGATCAACGAGGAGGGGGTCGGGCGAGCTGACAAGACGTTCTACGTGTCACCGTTCTTTGGCGTCTTCGGCGACTACCAGCTCAAATTTCTCCGTGAAGATGACCGAGTCGGGGCGTTCGTGACACTCAAGCAGGACGAACGCGTAGTCTTCACCGCCTCCTTCACCGGCCGGGCCGTGCCGGTGACGGCGCGACGCATTCTGGCTGTCGGCCTGACCCAACCACTGATGCCTCAACGGGTGGCGGCTCTGATCAGACTGCACGGCATCTGGTTGTGGGTCCGGCGCCTCCCCGTCGTCTCACGCCAGCCACACACCGAACAGAAAGGGTCCCGATGACCGCCTCCCTGACCGGCACCCGCATCTGGCTCACCGGAGCCTCCAGCGGCATCGGCGCCGCCCTCGCCGACGAGTTGGCCGACCGGGGTGCACGTGTCGCGATCTCGGCGCGCCGAGTCGACCGTCTCAACGAGGTGTCCGGTGGGCGAATGAAGAGCGTGCCGCTCGACGTCACCGACCACGACGCGGTTCTCGCCGCTGCCGAGGACGTCCGTGACGAGTTCGGCGACATCGACTACGCCATCTTCAACGCAGGAGCCTGGACGCAGACCAAAATCGGTCACTGGGACGCCGACGCATTCCGCAGCCAGGTGGAGGTGAACCTGCTCGGCACCAACTCAGGCATCGCGGCCGTGCTGCCGCGCATGCTGGAACGCAAGGCCGGAACTATCGTCATAGTGGCCTCGGTCGCCGGGTATCGCGGCATCCCAAGTGCGGAGGCTTACGGTGCCACGAAGGCGGCGCTCCTCAACCTGGCTGAGAGCATGCGGGCCGACCTGGCCCCCACCGGAGTCCAGGTGCAGTGGGTGTCACCAGGCTTCGTACGAACCGAGCTGACCGATGCCAACGACTTCCCCATGCCGTTCATGATCGAGGCCGACGAGGCGGCAGCGATCATCGCCGACAATCTGGGGAGCGGCCGGCCGGAGGTGGTCTTCCCGTTGCCGATGGCGGTGAGTATGAAGCTGCTGCGGCTGGTGCCCCAGCGCCTCTGGACGCACATCTGGAGCCGCCAGTCCAGCCTCCGCTGAGCTGCTGTGTGACCCAGACCTGAACGAGCATCCGTGCACCGGACTCGACCCAGCCCTTAGCCACCTCTTAAAGAAGCGCCTAACCACCTCTCAAGATCCGAGTGTGACGTCGCCATAGCGACGCTACACTCGGATCTCTGCGCGTGGTGCTCGTGGTCCGAGTGCTCAGCGGCGTAGGGCAATGGAGTCGACGGCGAGGTCGTGGAGGCCCTGCTGGTCGGGGTTGTAGACCAGAGGTGGAATAACCAGGCAGATGAGCAAAGTGCGCAATAGCGCGCGGAAAATGTCGAGCGGCTCGCGCGACGTACGACGGACACGCACACCGACCACCAGTTGCCCTGCCGAACCGCCGACCAACGTGGTCAAGATCCACACCTCGAAGGCGAACACCACAAGCGGGGCCCACTGGGCGGTCCCCCGGCCGGTCCACACGTCTGATCCGAGGAACGCCGCCACCGCAAACAGGGACAAGACCCAGTCGATGAGCAGCGCAAGGAGTCGACGGCCCCATCCTGCGACGGCTCCTGTCCCATCCGCCGGCAGCCCGCGTCGCCGCCCCGGCCAGTCGGCGGCTACAGCACTCGGGGGTGGCACGTTCCGCAACGTAACACGCAGGAAACACGACAGACACGGCAGGGAAACCAGTACTGCTTAAACTCCGAGACCTGACCAGTGGCCACCCGGGTGCACTGGAAGCAAGGAGGCTAGATGTTCGCCGATCGCGATGAGCTGCTGACATACATCAAGGACGAAGGTGTCGAGTTCGTCGACGTACGGTTCTGCGACCTACCTGGGGTGATGCAGCATTTCACGGTGCCGGTGTCTTCATTCGGCACCGCTGTCTTCGAGGACGGCTTGCAGTTCGACGGTTCCTCGATTCGGGGCTTCCAGGCCATTCATGAGTCGGACATGTCATTGCTGCCCGATCCCACGACGGCATATCTCGACACCTTCAGGACCGACAAGACGCTCGTCGTCAACTTCTTCATCCACGACCCGCTCACCGGCGAGGCGTACAGCCGCGACCCCCGCAACATCGCCCGAAAGGCAGAGGCGTACCTGAAGAGCACCGGCATCGCAGACACCGCGTACTTCGCGCCCGAGGCCGAGTTCTACGTGTTCGACGACGTGCGCTTCGAGACCAAGCAGAACACCGGGTTCTACAGCATCGACTCAATCGCGGGAGCCTGGAACACCGGACGTGAAGAGGTCGGCGGAAACCGTGGCTACAAGGTCAAGTACAAGGGCGGGTACTTCCCCGTTCCGCCTGCCGACCACTTCGCCGATCTGCGCGCCGAGATGTCAAGGGAGCTCGAGACCGCGGGGTTGGTCGTCGAACGTCAGCACCATGAGGTGGGCACCGCCGGCCAGGCCGAGATCAACTTCCGGTTCGACGAGTTGCTGGTCAGCGCCGACAACGTGATGAAGTTCAAGTACATCGTCAAGAACGTGGCCTGGAAGAACGGGAAGACTGCGACGTTCATGCCGAAGCCCATCTTCGGCGACAACGGCTCGGGCATGCACTGCCACCAGTCGGTGTGGGCGGGCGGCGAACCGCTTTTCTACGACGAGATGGGGTACGCCGGTCTCTCCGACCTCGCTCGCTACTACATCGGTGGGCTGCTCGCCCACGCCCCGTCACTGCTCGCCTTCACGAACCCGACCGTCAACTCCTACCACCGTCTGGTGCCCGGCTTCGAGGCACCGGTCAACCTGGTCTACAGCCAGCGCAACCGCTCAGCGTGTATCCGGATACCGATCACGGGTGCCAGCCCCCAGGCGAAGCGAATCGAGTTCCGCTGCCCTGACCCGTCTGCCAATCCCTATCTGGCGTTCTCGGCGATGCTCCTGGCGGGAGTCGACGGGATCAAGAACAAGATCGAGCCTCCCGCTCCCATTGACAAGGACCTCTATGAGCTCCCGCCCGACGAGCATCAGGACGTGCAGACTGTGCCGGCGACCTTGACGGAGGTGCTCGATGCACTCGAGGCGGATCACGACTACCTGCTCGAAGGCGGCGTGTTCACGTCCGACCTGATCGAGACCTGGATCGACTACAAGCGCACCAAAGAGGTGCTACCGGTTGCCCTGCGCCCACACCCCCACGAGTTCGAGCTCTACTACGACATCTGAAACGCCAATCTGCGGCGACTCTCTGACCTGCGGTTCTAAGTGGGGGTACGCCCAGGTCAAGTGCCATTTTGCTAACTGGTGGTACACCACATTGGTTACCTGACCTGCGGGTTCATTCCGCCGCCGTTTGTGTCACATCTGTGTCACGACGGTGACCGGCAGCGAACTCGTTCCCTGGCTGGCGGGCAGAGGTGATGGCGGCCGATGAGGTGGTCTTCGGGGGTGGCCGCTATGCCACCGACCGCGACGGCTGCCAGGCGATGATGGCGGTCGCGAAGCGGTGGGCGGTCGGGTGAGGGCGATCGAGGGCTGCAGTGGGATCGGGAGGCATAGTGCGAACCGGCTGCTCGGTGATGGTGAGGACGTCCTCGACGTGCCACCGAAGCTGTCGGCGCGGAACCGGGTGTTCGCGACCGGTCAAGGACGCAAGACCGACGCCACCGACGCGCATTCGGCGGCACTTGTCGGGACCCGGATAGGCGCGAGCGCCTACGCAGATCGTCAAATCGCGCGATAGGGTTCATCTGCTCTCATTCGGGTGCAAAAGGCGCACCCCCTCGCTGCGCGATAATCGGGAGAGTGGCGGGACGGGCAGCGGCCTCTCCGCAAGGCGTCATCCCGGGTGGGGCGTTTGAGAGTGCTTATCCCCTAACCCAGAATGCGGGAGGGGAGTATGGAGACAAGGTGCGGCGAAGTGTCGCGGTGGGGCTGGCGTTGAGGTGGAACGTGCGCGACAGGAACTGGTACGGCCTCGCCTCGTCGAGGCCGTACCGCTCCATGACGATGCCGATGGCCTGCCCGATGGCCTTGCGGTTGCGCATGGCCGCCGGCAGCTGCGAGACGGTGTCTGTCATCCCCAGCATGATGCACGCCTGCCCTCGTGCCGGGCATGACGGGTCCCGGATGACGACCCGTCGGGATAGTCGAGCCGGAGCACAAACATTAAACAACGACATAGTATCGGGAACGCGCGTGAATTATGTGTATCTGCCACCATTAGGGACAGGGCTGATTTACAGCCGCGCCCGGAAGTAGACCGACTGCTGCACGAACCCTTCTTGACGTAGGGCTCATGTCAATTGGCCAATGAGTTCCTCGCGTCCGGAGACATGGGCTTTGCGGTAGATGGACTTGAGGTTGTCGTTGACGGTGTGCGGGCTGAG
>JACCSH010000252.1 GCA_013813125.1 Nocardioidaceae bacterium
CCCGATACGGATGCGGGAGAAACCACCACGACGGGTCCTACTGCGCTGAGGGTGTTGCCAGGTAATCGGCTGGTCGGTATGAACGGTATAGCCGTTGAGGTGCCGAAGGACTGGGGAACGAACGAAACGCAGCCAGCGAAGTGTGACGGGGAATCCGTTCCCGTGGCGAACACGGTTGTGTTCCCAGTGGAGGGCGGATTGTTCTTGACCCCTTGCATGCTTCCACAGGGCTGGTCGTCGTTGCATGTGGTGTCTCTGGACGACTCGGCTGTGGCCGAAGCCATCCCTGACTATGAGGCGGCTGGCGACATCGACGGTGTCCCGGTCTTTCGAAGCCACGTGCGCCCCCGAATCTGCGGCAGGTCTTGCTTGCCCAACCAATTCAACGGAGCACTCATCCTTCCAAGCGAGAACGTACTCATGTTCGTGAACTCACCTCAGAAGTCGATTATCGAAGATGTCCTCGGCTCTGTTCGACTCATTCCCGAGGGCTACACCGCGGTGCCGAATCTGGCGGGCCTCTATGACGACAGCGAAGTCGCCCCCATTGTGCAGGAGGCTGGCCTGATTTGGGAGAACCGGTGCCCGGAAGGCGCCGACTGCGACATCGCGCCTATCGAGGCAACTGACCCTGCCGCTGGGAGTGTGGTGCCGGTAGGGACGCCTGTGAGAGCGGTGAGTGCTGACCAGAACGCCGGCGCCGACGTGGAGCCCACTCCGGATGAACTGTTCTGCGACTCCGGATCGATTCGCGTCATTCAGTACAAGATGGTTCTTCCGGACAGATCAGAGACCCTCGATGATGCCCTCAGACCTTGGATGGAGCCCGCGAGCGGCGACACAAAGGTTGTCATGTACAACACGGCTGACTCTGCGCAGGTGACCGTCCTCAACGCCGAGGGGGAGGCGTACAGAGACGTGACGCTCATTCGCGGCTCCACGGGCGGGTGGGGAGTGAGCCGGGTGAAGACCTGTAGCGCCGAAAAGGCGCCAAACGAGACGCCGGACATCGCTTCCCTCCCAGCGCCGACAGGAGCCGAAATGCTTGGGACGTGGCGCGCCATCGGGATTCGCGGCCGGCAGGTGGCCGAGATCACCTTTGACCATGACAACGCGTGGATGAGTTGGAGAGGCTACGACGGGTGCAATTGGGTGAATGGGCGCGTCGACCTCGGTCCGAATGGTGCCTTCTCGACTCACCACAACTCGACGACATTGCGGCTGTGCGGGCCCCCTCGCGAGCGAAAACCAACCGCAGCTAACTCCGTGGTGGGCGCCTCACAAGTGCGTCTTGTAAACGGACATCTGACCTTCTACGACGCCACCGATTCCCTTCTCGGGACCTTCGTGCGTGCGACAAACTGAGAAGCGCCGACTTTTTAGGAGCTCTGCTGCCTATCGTCTCCAAACGGCTGAGCCTGCTCCTGGCGGCGCAGTCTGACACTGACTCGACGGTGGCGTTTTGGGCGCGACGAGCGAGCCGCCGTACCCTTGACCGGTCATGACAGGCTCCCTTATCGACACCGTTGACGCCGGCGCAGCCGCCGTCGGTGGCGCACCCGATGGGACGGCCCGCTCCTACGAGGTCCGCACGTACGGCTGTCAGATGAACGTGCACGACTCCGAACGGCTCTCGGGTCTGCTCGAGGCAGCGGGGTATGTCCGAGCCAGACCTGACGCGGTCGCGGACGTGGTCGTCTTCAACACCTGCGCGGTACGAGAGAACGCCGACAACAAGCTCTACGGAAACCTCGGCCACCTGGCTCCGGCCAAGGCGTCGAACCCAGGCATGCAGATCGCCGTCGGCGGCTGCCTGGCGCAGAAGGACCGTTCCGAGATCACCCGCCGGGCCCCTTGGGTCGACGTGGTTTTCGGCACCCATAACCTCCGCGCGCTGCCGGTGCTGCTCGAGCGGGCTCGCATCGCCAAGGAGGCACAAGTCGAGATCCTCGAGTCGCTCGACGTGTTCCCTTCGACCTTGCCCGCGCGCAGGGAGTCTGCGTATGCGGCATGGGTAGCCATCAGTGTGGGGTGCAACAACAAGTGCACGTTCTGCATTGTGCCGGCACTGCGTGGCACCGAAAAGGACCGGCGGCCGGGAGACGTGCTGGCCGAGGTCGAGGCGCTGGTCGGCGAAGGCGTGGTCGAGGTGACCCTGCTCGGGCAGAACGTCAACTCCTATGGCGTGGAGTTCGGCGACAGGCTCGCGTTCGGCAAGCTGCTGCGAGCGTGTGGCGAGGTCAAAGGACTCGAGCGCGTGCGCTTCACGTCGCCCCATCCCCGCGACTTCACCGACGACGTCATCGCCGCGATGGCCGAGACTCCGAACGTCATGCCCTCGCTGCACATGCCGCTGCAGTCCGGCTCCGACACCGTGCTGAAGGCGATGCGCCGCTCATACCGCCGAGACCGGTACCTCGGCATCCTCGACCGGGTCCGCGCAGCTCTGCCCGAGGCAGCCATCACCACCGACATCATCGTCGGCTTTCCCGGTGAGACCGAGACGGACTTCCAGGAAACTCTGTCAC
>JACCSH010000260.1 GCA_013813125.1 Nocardioidaceae bacterium
CACTATGAGTTTACACATAAACGCGGAGAGTAGCTATCAAAACGGGCGTTTAGGTCTAAAACGGCATAATTAACGCGCCGACTGGGCGGAGCCTGCGCACATTGACCCCTCAGACCACGAGGAACTACGTCGAAGCGATGAACCCGAGGAGATCGTGGCGGGTGAGAACGCCCACCGGCTTGCCGTCCTCCTGGACAAGCACAGCGTCAGCTTGGTGTAGCTGTTCCACAGCGGCTCTGACGGGCTCACCGGAACCGATGACCGGTAGCGGATCGGCCATGTGGTTCTCGACTCTGTCAGCGAGTTTCGCCCTGCCGGCGAAAAGTTTGTCGACCAAGTCGCGCTCGCTGACCGAACCTGCAACCTCAGCGGCCATGACCGGAGGCTCGGCCCGCACCACCGGCATCTGCGAAACCGCGTACTCGCGCAGGATCGCGACTGCCTCGGCGATTGTCTCACCGGGATGGGTGTGCACCAGGTCGGGCAGCTGGCCACTCTTGCCGCGAAGCACATCACCCACGGTCAGCTCCTCGCGTTGACCCAAGAAGCCGTAGCGCGCAAGCCAACCATCGTCGAAGACCTTGCCGAGATAGCCGCGGCCGCCGTCGGGGAGCAGCACGACGATGACCGCGTCGGGGTCGTCGAGCTCGCGGGCGAGGCGGATCGCGGCAGCGGCAGCCATCCCGGCAGAACCACCCACTAACAAGGCCTCCTCCCGGGCCAGCCTGCGCGCAGTGAGAAAGGAGTCCTTGTCGGAAACGGCGATGATGCGGTCAGCGATCTCCGGGTCGTAGGCGCTCGGCCAGAAGTCCTCCCCGACCCCTTCGACGAGGTAGGGACGACCCGTGCCGCCCGAGTAGACCGACCCCTCGGGGTCAGCGCCGATGACCTGCACTCGACCGCCGGAGACCTCCTTCAAGTAACGTCCGGCGCCACTGATCGTGCCTCCGGTGCCGACCCCGGTGACGAAATGGGTGACCTCTCCAGCTGTCTGGCGCCATATCTCCGGACCTGTGGACTCGTAGTGGCTGAGTGGATTGTTCGGGTTGGAGTACTGGTCAGGCTTCCAGGCGCCTGGTATCTCAGTGACCAGCCGGTCCGACACGTTGTAGTAGCTGCTGGGGTGCTCCGGGGCTACGACGGTGGGGCAGACGACTACCTCCGCGCCGTACGCCTTGAGCACGTTGCGCTTGTCCTCGCTGACCTTGTCCGGACACACGAAAACGCACTTGTAGCCCTTGGCCTGGGCGACCATGGCAAGACCGATGCCGGTATTGCCCGACGTGGGCTCGACGATCGTGCCGCCGGGCTGCAGTTCACCGCTCTCTTCGGCTGCCTCGACCATGCGCAGGGCGATGCGGTCCTTGACCGAGCCTCCTGGGTTCATGTACTCGATCTTGGCCAGCACTGTGGGGCGCGCCCCGTCGACTGTCTTGCCCAGCTTGAGCAGGGGTGTGTTGCCGACGAGGTCCAGGAGTGACTCCACATATTCCACGAACCAACCCTAAGTGTTTGGCCCGCACTCGTAGTCGGCACCTAGACTGCCCTCGATAACCAGACGACCGACCGAATCGCTAGGCGGCGGCAACTGAGGAACTTGACTTCGTCCGGGGGGGAACCATGAGCAAGGCGAGCGCGGCGCGGAGGTTGGCCGCCACCGCTGCTTACGGCGGCACCGGGCTCGGGCTCCTCGGTGGTTCGTTGTACGGAGTCCTCGCTGCACAAGCCAAGCTGGCCCGCCGAAAGATCGGGAACGCCAAGGTGGCGCCCCCGGACCCGAGCGGTCTTTACGGCGCAGACCTGGCCGGTGAGCCTCTGCGACTCGCGGTGCTTGGAGACTCAGGCGCAGCCGGCTACGGCGCAACAATAGCTGCGGAGACGTTTGGAGCCTTCCTGGCCACCGGGCTCAGCGATCTGGCGAGGCGACCGGTGGAGATGGAGTGCTACGCGACGGTTGGTGCCCAGACGGCGAGAGATCTGCCAGGTCAGATTTCTCGAAGTCTGGCGGGTAACCCGGACGTGTGCGCCGTCATCATCGGGACAAACGACGTCACCCACCAGGTGCGCCCTTCTCAGTCGGTCAGCGCTTTGCGCTGGGCCGTTGAGCAGTTGCGGTCGGGGGGCACCGAGGTAGTAGTCGGAACCTGCCCCGACCTGGGCACGATCCGACCGGTCGGGCACCCGCTGCGGTTGGTCGCTCGCACCTGGAGCCGCCGGTTGGCGGCAGCTCAGGCCATCGCTGTGGTGGAAGGGGGCGGTCGAGCGGTGTCCTTGGCCACCATCTTGGGGCCGGAGTTCACGGCCGCGCCTCGGGATATGTTCGGGCCTGACCAGTTCCACCCCTCGATCGCGGGTTACAAGAGCTGCGCGGCGGCGATGCTGCCTTCGGTCGCGGCAGCCGTTGGCGTCCTACCCGCAGACTCGATCGAGCCAGAGGCTGCGCGTGGAGAGGGAGTGTTGGCACTACCGAAGGCTGCGGCGGTGGCGGCAGACAGCGCCGGCACAGAGGTGTCGCGGGCAGACGTCGACGGCGGCGTGCGGCGCCCACTCGGAGGTTGGGCGTGGTTGCGCCATCGCCGCCGATACCAGATCCCCGCCGTCGGCGCTGTCGAGCCGACCTCGCATGGCACTGATGATGTGGCCGCCACCCGCCGCAATGCCTGACAATCAGCCTCGGGTCAGGCGCATCGTCAACGCT
>JACCSH010000278.1 GCA_013813125.1 Nocardioidaceae bacterium
ATGACTGGGTTGATAGGCCGGAGGTAGAAGGCAGAGATGCACGGAGCCGACCGGTACTAATAGGCCGAGGGCTTGTCTCACAAAGTTGCTACGCGTCCACTGTGTGGTTCCCGAGATACGGTCGGGACACCGGCACATCTCCATAGAGTTTCGGCGACCATGGCGAAGGGGAAACACCCGGCTCCATTCCGAACCCGGAAGTTAAGCCCTTCAGCGCCGATGGTACTGCACACGGGAGTGTGTGGGAGAGTAGGACGTCGCCGGACTATCATTCGTTGAGGGCCGCCTTCGGGCGGCCCTCAACCTTTTTGTGTCCTAGTTCGGCTCGAGAGCTCTCCCTTGAAGGAACAGAACATGGCCACACAGGACCGCCCTCGCCGACCGCGGCGAGAAGATCAGCCACGTTCGCGGAGGCGAAAGCAGAGCACCGAACCGCAAGACGGCCGAGGTGGATCGACGCCGGGCAGACCCACTGCGCGAGGTGTCTCCAGTGGTCGTCCCTCACGGCCGAGTAGCGGCAGTACATCGAGGCGGCAGGCGGCGAGCACGAGCAGCGGGGAGGGATCGCGCGCAAGCAGAAGCGATACCAACACAGGTCGCGGCAAACCGACAAGGGCAGCAGGGCGGGACCCGTCCAAGAGCCGGTCGCGCAGCACCGCTGGCCAGTGGCGCCGGGACGACCTGCCCGGAGGCGAGCGGAGCGCCGTACAGGCTGAGTACGACGGTCCTGCGTTGCCCGATCACATCACTGGTGGCGAGATCGACAAGGCCGTCAGCAACCAGTTGAAGTCCCTGCCAGAGAAACTCGCGACGCGCGTGGCACGCCACCTGGTTGCTGCAGCAGAACTGATCGACAGCGAGCCCGAGGTGGCCTACCAGCACACCGTGGCCGCTCGAGCCCGCGCGGCACGCGTCAGCGTCGTCCGCGAAGCCTGCGGTGAAGCCGCTTATGCGGTGGGGCGGTTCCGGGAGGCACTAACGGAGTTCAAGGCCGCTCGGCGGATGAGTGGCAGTGCCATCTACCTGCCCATGATGGCCGATTGCGAACGAGCGCTCGGCCGTCCCGAACGAGCGCTGGCCCTCGCTAGAGACCCGGCTGTTACGAACCTAGATGAGTCCGGTCAGATTGAGATGCGGATCGTCGAGTCGGGCGCCCGGCGCGACCTGGGCGACCCCGCCGCAGCCATTCGCACACTGCAGAGCCGTGAGCTCAGGAGCCGGTCGCGAGCGTCCTGGTCCCCACGGTTGCGGTACGCGTATGCCGAGGCGTTGCTCGCTGACGGCCAGGCCGATGCCGCCCGGGAGTGGTTCGAGCGTGCCGCCGGAGTCGACGCCGACGGTTATACCGATGCCGCGGAGCGAGTAGCCGAACTGGAAGGACTCACGATTATCGACACGTCGGCGCCCGAGCACCCCGACGACTGAGCTCGGCTCGGCTTGTTAGCGGCGGCCCCGCACGGGCAGTCCGGGCACAAAGGTGCGCCAGTATCGAGCCCGTCCGCTCGTCCACAGCCAGGACCAGCTACGCGGCGATCCACAAGGTTCTCGCGCGATCTCTGCTCCGACCTGTCCAGTCGCCACACTAAGGCTGAAGGAGGTCGCAATGGCAGGGAATCTGGAGATGGAGCCTTCCTCGCGCAACGAAGTCGTCTTGTGTGGGCGCGTCGCCGCCGAGGCGCGGGAGCGTGAGCTACCGAGTGGCGACTGTATCGTCACCGGTCGCGTGATCGTCGATCGTGACGCCCAGTCGTTGAAGCAATCTGGGCAACGGGTGGACACGATCGACTGCGTGGGCTGGACGCTCCGGGTCCAGCGCTCGATGCGCGCCTGGCGGGTCGGCGACCAGGTGGAGGTCAAGGGCTCGATTCGCCGGCGGTTCTTCCGTACCTCTGGCGGGCCGGTGAGCCGAGTGGAGGTGGAGGTCAAGGCCAGCAAGAAGATCCGGTCGGCCGCCTGAGCTCTCAAGGCCGGTCTCAACAGTCGCCGAGACGGTCTTCTCAGCAATCGTCGTAGTGCCGCATGATCAGGCCCATTCGTGGCTTAGGTCCAAACGATGTCGACTTGCGAGGCATCATCAGCCCGGCTTGGGCGACCCGCATCACGTCCGCAGTGGCCGCTGGTTTCAGCAGCACAGCGACTCCGGCCTGTTGGGAGGCAGCCCGGAGGGCTTGGTCGACGCTGTGGTGGTAGTTAAGGCGATCCTCGGGAATTCCGAGCGCCGGAATCACCCGCTCATGCAGAACCTGCGTATCGGACAAAATCTCGGAGTCCGCCACCGCAAGCGCCAGCGTGGATTGGACCGTACCGTCGGTAACGACCAAAGAGCCCCGACGGGTCGATGGTTGCGGGCTGGAGCCCTGCAACCCCGCAAGGGGACCAACCTCGAGGCTGTCCACCTGCTCTGCGACTGACTTGAGCTGAGCAATGCTGAGGTCTGAGATGCTGCGGTGAATAGCGCCTACCTGCAACGGGCAGGCGGTCTGGTCGATGAGCAGGGCCAGCCCCTTGTCCCAAGGACCCTGCCTTCCACCTGCGCCACGGTGGAGGTCTCGGTTGCGCAGATACGCCGCGTAGCGGTGGTGACCGTCGGCGATGAGGGCCTGTCTACGTTCCAGGTGATCTGCCACTGAGCGAAGATCTGCTGACGCGGTGAGCGCCCAAAGGCGGTGAAAAGTCTGGTCTGGTGCCGTCACATCCGCCAATGGAGGACGAGCGCTCACCCGGTCGAGGATGTCGGTGAGCTCCCCATGTCCGTCGTACACCAACATGATCGGTTCGAGATTGGCGTCTTGAGCAGCCAGCATCGCGAGGCGGTCGGAGACGATGCCGTCGATCACATCTTCGTGCGGCAAGACCACGCGGTCTGCATAGTCACGCAGCTCGAGGGCACCGACAAGCCCGCGGATCTGGTGCGCGGCGTCGCCATATGCGTACACGTAGAGGGCGGGAGAGTCGTCAGTTACCAACACCCGTTCCGCGCGCCAGTGTGCGAGCAATTTCGCGGCCCTGCGGTAGGGATCCTCCCCAGCCATTGGATCTGCCACCATTCGAGGCAGGATGAGACGGACAATGTTTCTTGGGTTGCCGTTCAGCAGCGACTCGATCATCGATCGGTCCATCACATCGTACGGCGGAGACGTGACGGCACCGACGTCGGAGATCGTCTCCGTGTTGTAGCGCATCCCGACGAAGGTCGAGAGCCGCAACGTCGAGGCACCGGATTGGTCTGCGGGCTGACGGATCACCCTGCATTGTATGAACTGAGCGCACTGTGCCGGTTGGCGCCCGGCGGCCACACTTCGCGAGAAAGGTTTCGTGATGGTCGAGAACAACCGCCGACTCCGTGCGAGCGGTGGACCTCTCGTGAGTACCTATGACTGCGCCATGCTCGACCTCGACGGCGTGGTGTACGTCGGACCGGAGCCGGTCCCAGGTGTACCTGAACTGCTCGAGAAGGCACGTCAGCGCCATCTCACCCTGGCGTTCGTCACCAACAACGCCTCTCGCACCCCGGAACAGGTCGCCGAGCACCTGCGTCAGCTCAACATCGCAGCCGACGCGAGCGATGTGGTGACCTCGGCCCAGGCCGCAGCCAGGGTAGCCGCCGACCGACTCCCGCCCGGCGCGAGAGTGTTGGTCATCGGAGGTGACGGTCTTGTTGCGGCGCTGCGTGAACGCGGACTGGAGCCGGTCAGGTGGGAACCGACCACGTCTCGCCTGGAACCGAGCGGTGCCACACCCATTGCGGTGGTGCAGGGCTTTCATCCGTCGGTCGGTTGGGAACAGCTCGCCTACGGAGCCCACGCCGTTCGAGCCAGCGAGCTGTGGGTTGCCTCCAACCTCGACCTGACGATTCCAACCGCAAGAGGCGCCGCACCGGGCAACGGAACGTTGGTGAACGCGGTCGCTGCAGCTGCTGGCCGCCGACCCGACGTGGTCGCAGGCAAGCCGTTCCGTCCGCTGTTCGACGAGACGGTCCGACGTACAGGTTCGGCCAAACCGCTGGTGGTGGGCGATCGACTGGATACGGACATGGAGGGTGCGGCCAGATGTGGCGCGCATTCGCTGTTGGTGCTGACGGGCGTCACTGACCTGCGCGCAGCAGTGTTGGCCAAGGGTGGTCAACGACCCGACTACGTCTCGGCCACCCTGACTGGCCTGATGGCCACGCACGAGGTGCCCGAGTATGTCGAAGGCCGAGCGATGCTCGGTGGCTGGGTGACCGAGGTGCGCGATGACGAGATGATCATCCACCGGCACGGCGACGACACCGATGACGGTGTGCGTGCTGTGGTCTCCGTTGGATGGCGATGGCTCGACGACCATCCCGAGGCTCAGCTGCGGCTCGACTCCATCCAGGGATTCCCAGCTGCTTGAGCGAGGGAGGGCGCTGGTTTTCGGCGCCCGAAGGTAGGGTCAGAAAAGTCGGAGGAGGCACGCGTGACCAATCAACCACCAGTCGACCATGGAAACCCGATTGTCACCGAGAGCACGGGCGACGGGCGAGTCGACACTGCGCTAGCTCGCCTCGGCCAGCTCGACGACCTCGACCTCGACGAGCACGCCCAGGTCTTCGACGAGATCTCCGCATCGCTGCAAGACGTGCTCGACGAGGACCCACTTGACAGATCGAGCTCTGCGCTCCCTCTCCTCCGCCCACCTCCCGCGCCGCCGGTTCACTAGATTAATGGCTCGTCGAACCCGCCTCGACGCGGAACTGGTACGGCTCGGCCTCGCCAGGAGCCGGCACCATGCCAGTGACCTGATCGCCCAAGGTCGGGTCCGGGTGAGGGGAGCCCCCGCAACCAAGGCAGCAACGGGGGTCAGCCCTGATGAGCCACTGATCGTCGTACCGGCTGTTGATGGCCGAGGCTATGTCTCTCGAGGAGGGTTCAAGCTTGCCGGTGCGCTGGCGAGCTTCGCTCCGGCGGGCTTGCACGTTGAAGGTGTCTCAGCGCTCGACGCTGGTGCCTCCACCGGCGGGTTCACGCAGGTGCTGCTTGACGCGGGGGTCGCCGCCGTCACGGCAGTCGATGTCGGATACGGCCAGCTGGCGGAGTCGCTTCGGCAAGACCCGCGCGTGTTCGTCCTGGACCGCACCAACGTACGGACCCTGCGTCGCGAAGACCTGCCATACGTTCCCGATCTGGTGGTCGCTGACTTGTCGTTCATCTCGCTCACCAAGGTGCTGCCGGCGTTTGTCTCGGTCGCTTCAGAGTCGGCTGACCTGGTGGTGATGGTGAAACCACAGTTCGAGGTCGGCAAGGACAAGCTCGGCAAGGGCGGAGTGGTTCGTGACCCGACTCATCGGGTCCAGTCGGTGCTCACGGTGGCAGCGAGCGCCAGCGATCTGGGTCTAGGCGTTCAAGGCGTGTGCCCCAGTGTGCTCCCAGGCCCCTCGGGCAATGTCGAGTACTTCGTCTGGATGCGCAGAGGTGCCCCCGTGATCGACCCCTCCTACGTGATGCGGGTCGTCTCAGAGGGTCCTCAGTGAGAGGCTAGGTCAATGACAGCACCGAGCGACGCGACGCCTCCACGGACGGTTCTGCTGATCGCTCACACCGGCCGATCGGATGCCGTAGAGGTGGCGACGGCCGTGTCCAAGCGGCTGATGGGTTCGGGGATGACCGTGCGCCTGCTCGCCGACGAAGCAGAAGACCTGCACATCGACGGAGTCTCGGTGACCGACGCCGACACCGACGCCGCCCGTGATTGCGAGATCGCACTCGTCATCGGCGGCGACGGAACCATCCTGCGAGCAGCGGCGCTGACCCGCTCGGCGGGGACCCCTCTGCTCGGGGTCAACCTCGGTCACGTCGGCTTCCTGGCCGAGGCGGAGTGGGAGGACCTCGACTCCACCGTCGACGCCATCATCAGCGCCGACTACGCCGTCGAAGAGCGGATGACTGTCGACATCGTCGTGAGCATCGACGGCACCGTCGAGTCCCATTGCTGGGCGCTCAACGAGGCAAGCATCGAGAAAGCGGCTCGCCAACGCATGCTCGACGTGGTAGTCGAGATCGACGACCGGCCGTTGTCTCGCTGGGGGTGCGACGGAATCGTCATCGCGACGCCGACTGGTTCCACCGCCTACGCGTTCAGTGCGGGAGGGCCGGTGGTGTGGCCCGAGGTCGAGGCCCTGCTGATGGTGCCCATCAGCGCCCACGCCCTGTTCGCCCGCCCGATGGTGGCCTCGCCCACGTCCACGCTGGCTGTGGAGGTGAGCGCCGCCTCCGCCACGGGCGGAGTCTTGTGGTGCGACGGCCGGCGCACGGTCGAGTTGCCACCGGGCTCACGGGTCGAGGTCCGCCGCGGGGTCCGCCCAGTCCGGCTGGCTCGGCTCCAGCAGGCGCCATTCACGGACCGTCTGGTGGCGAAGTTCGAACTTCCTGTCCACGGTTGGCGCGGACGGGCCGAACGTCGTCGAGCTGCTCGACGGGAAGAACCCGACTCTTGACGAAGGCGCGCGGCTTTGCCGGGTCGACGGCGCGACCTCCGAGGTCGGCTCGGGTGACGCACGGCCTCGCCACGCGCACGTTGCCGGCTTGCGGTGGCACCGTTTGGCAGGATTGGTCGTGATGAGACTCTCTCCTTTCCGCAGGGCTCGGGCTCGCCAGCCGTCAGGCGTAACGGGGACGGCCCGGTTGGACCGCAGGACCTCCACGCTGGTCGGCCGGGCAAGAAGTGGCGACATTGCCGTCATCGACCACGTCGATATCGACCGTGGCGCGGCGACTGCCCTGGTCGAGTCCGGCGTCAAGGCTGTGGTCAACGTCGCACCCTCCATCTCCGGACGCTATCCCAACCTTGG
>JACCSH010000315.1 GCA_013813125.1 Nocardioidaceae bacterium
CGAGGGCGTCGACGTTCGAGAACAAAATTGCGATGCCGATGAAGTCCAGCCCGGTGATGAAGAACTGGCCAACGGTCAGTGTCACGAACGACGCGCGATAGGTCATCGACACCCGGATCCACATCCGCGCCAGCAGGAGATAGGTGCGGAGGTTCCAGCCGGCTGCACTGATGCCGCTAGCCACCCTGGACCACGACCTTGCGATTGGCCAGGCGCAGGACCGCGTGACACGCCCAGAGCAGGATCGCTGTCCAAAGAGCTTGAAAGCCCAGGGCGCCGATCAGGTCCAGGCCGGTGCGCTTGCCCAGCCACACATCAGCCGGCACCTGTAGATAGGACGCCCAGGGCAGCAGCGACGCGACCTCGCCCGTCCACCCAGGGAACAACACAAGGGGCACCGTCATACCGGAGAAGAAGAAGGCGCACACAGCCGCCAGCTGCTTCACCCCGGTGTCGTCTAGCAACCAGAAGGCGCTGGCCGAGACGAGCATGCGGACTCCGAAGCTCACCGTGACTGCCAGCGTGACCGACAGCGCAAACACGAGCCCCGTCAGCGCGTCTTGCGGATAGCGCAGGTCGAACAACAACGAGCCGACAATCGTCGGAGCCACTCCGCGGGTCAGCAGGTGGTAGCAGGCACGGCCCAGATCGCATGCCAGGTACCAGCCGAGCAGGCTCACCGGCCGATGCAGGTCGAGGGCGACATCGCCGCTCCTTATCCGGGCGGCGAGATCGTCGGTGGCGCCGCCGCTCCACATCGCCACGGTCATCAGCATGGCTTGGCCGAGCCAGACGTAGGTGAGGGCGTCTGTGACGTCATAGCCACCGGCGGTGGGGTTCTGCCGCCATACGGCCATATAAGTGAAGCAGATGATCACGCCGAACACGCAGTTGGTGAATATGCCGGCGAGGGTGGCGGCGCGGTATGTCGAGTATCGACGGAAGCTCAACCGGGCGACGGCATACCACAGTCCCACGCAGGCACGCACAACGGGACAGTCTGCCAGATCAGAGCTGGTAGGTGCCGATGATCACCGCACGACCGAGCGTCTTGAAAGCCAAGTTGAACGACACGACGGCGGCCGAGACGTCGCGATCCACCCCAAGGGACTCTCCGTCCACCGCGTGCACCACGAAGTAGTAGCGGTGTGCATGGTCACCTTCCGGCGGTGCGGCCCCCGCGAAGGCCCGCTCGCTGTAGTCGTTGCGCACGTGGAAGGCACCGCTTGGCAGGGTGTCGTCGGATGCACCAGCACCGGCATTGAGACTGGTGGTCTCCGCAGGGATGTCGACCACTGCCCAATGCCAGAAACCGGACGGCGTCGGAGCGTCCGGATCGAAGCACGTCACGACGAAACTCTTGCTTCCCTCGGGAGCGCCAGACCAGCTCAGCTCCGGAGACGTGTTGCCCGCCTCGTAAGCGCATTCGTCGCCCAATGCCGACCCAGAGGTGAAGGTTTCACTTGTGACGTCAAATGCGGGCACTGCCGGCAGCTTGGCGTAGGGATCTTCGGCGCGGGGTCGATCAAGGCTCATGCGCCTAACGTGGCCGTCGGATGCCGGATCCGTCAAGTCGGACCGGCAGAAACCCCGCGTCACTAAGGCGGGACATGTTATCTGTATTTAGGGGTACGAGCCGAACGATTCGGATTCAGACCAAGGGGGCGGGCGGCGCTGTGGAGGGCGAGACAGCAGGAGTCGACGGTGATCGATGTGACAACATAGCCGCAACAGTCGGCTGTGGTGGCTGCACTCTTCCGCAGAGGGGAGGGTGCGAATGCATTATCTGCGTAAGCAGGCAGCTGTGACCTCGTTGTCTCGCCTGCGAGACACTGTGACTCTCTTGGGCTCGACTGGGGTCCTGATCCATCAACAACGGTCGAGGGGGCGAGCTTCCGTCGACCACCTCGCATTGCGCCGCAGCGAGGAGCGGTTCCGCCTGGCGTTTGACCATGCGCCGGTGGGGCTGGCTGAGTTCAGTCAGACCGATGACGGTCTGGTCATGACAAGGATGAACCGGGCTGCGGCGACGGTGCTTGGTGTGCACCTGTTCGACACGCGATACCGAGGTGTCGACGATCTGATGGCGGTGGCCGACGGTGAGCCGTTGAGTCGCCAGCTGATGAGCCCGCTGGGAGAGGATCGTCCTCTGTCTCGTCGCGAGATACGGCTACGCCGCCCCGACGGCAGCCGTTTCTGGGGACTGGTACAAGCCGTCCTCCTGCCTGCGGTCACCGGACGAAGGACGCTGCTGCTTCAGATCAGTGACATCAGCGAGGACAAGTCCCTTGTCCTGGAAATGACTCAGTTGGCTCGACGAGACCCGTTGACGGGCCTACCCAACCGCGTTGCCGTCCTCGATCGTCTCGAGGAAGCGATAACCGCCGCGGCCACGGACGGCCGCCGTGGCTCCGTGCTGTTCTGCGACTTGGACAACTTCAAGCAGGTGAACGACAGGTACGGACATTTAGTCGGCGACCAGGTGCTGAGTGAGGTTGCTGACCGCTTGGGCAAGGCGGGTCGAGAGGCCGACACGGTCGGTCGATTCGGAGGTGACGAGTTCGTCATGGTGGCCTATCCACTGACGCTCGACGAGGCCTGGGGGGTCAGCAACTCTGTTCAAGACCTGCTCGCCGAGCCGATGGTGTCAAACGGGATAGCACTGCGCCTGCACGTGACGATCGGCATCGCCGAGATCACTGGTCACGACTCCGCCCTCGAGGTGCTGTGCAACGCCGACGCCGACATGTACGCGATGCGGTCCAGGTCACGCCGAATTCGGTCTGACTCAACCGCCTGACCTTTGAAAGGCTCTCACCCAGCGGTAGCCGGCCAGTCCGCGGGGAAGCTCTCCGAGGACCTTGCCGCCTCCTTCAGGAGAGTCTTACGCGCCCTCTTGGAGAGTCGATCGGCAAAGACAATTCCATCGAGGTGGTCGGTTTCGTGCTGTAGGCAGCGTGCCAACAGTCCATCCCCGGAGTAGGAGACTGGTTCACCGAACAGGTCAACGCCGGTCACCTCGGCAAAGTCGGGACGTGGACATGTCACGAAAGCACCTGGAAGTGACAGGCAACCCTCGTCGCCGTCATCGAGCACACGGTCTCGACCCGTCGGCACCCGAACGGTCGGATTGCACACGACGCCGTGGTGAAAGTACCCGTCGTCAGCCGGGCAGTCGAAAACGAATATCTTCAGCCCTACGCCGACCTGGTTAGCGGCCAGGCCGACGCCCTCGGCGGCGTACATCGTGGCGACCATGTCCGCGATCAGCGAGTGCAGCGCTGCATCGAAAGCTGTGACCGCCCGGCAGGGCTCGTGCATGACCGGCTCTCCCCATCGCGAGATGGTCCGGACCGTACCTCCGGTCGGCAGGGAGCTCACTCCGCGAGCCTTCGCATGTCGGTTCAGCTGAGCTGCCACGAGCGCTTGGACAGGCCATGCCAGAAGCCATCGATGACGGACTTGGCGTGCGTCGAATCGTCGTCACTGGCACCCAGGCTCACGAAGAGCGGCGCGAAGTGCTCGGTCCTGGGATGGGCGACAGTCGCCGCCGGCGCCTTGCGCAGAAAGTCGATCAGGCTGTCCACGTCTCGTGCGGCGACAGCCCGCTCTGCCCAGTCGTCGAACTCCCTTGACCAGCTCGGTGCGTCGTAGTCGCTGGGCTTGCGCATGTCGATGAGGCGCAGATTGTGAGTCGTGAAGCCGCTGCCCAAGATCAAGACCCCTTCGTCTCTCAGCGGCCGCAGCTTGCGGCCGATCTCGAAGAGGTCGACGGGATCGAGTGTCGGCATGGACATCTGCAGCACGGGGATGTCAGAGTCGGGGTACATCTCGACGAGCGGTACATACGCCCCGTGGTCAAGCCCTCGGTCGGGCGCTTCGTAAACAGGGTGGCGCGGGGACTGCAGCAGAGCACGAACCTGAGCGGCGAGCTGCGGGGCACCCGGGGCTGCATAGGTGACGTCATAGAAGCGATCCGGGAAACCCCAGAAGTCGTAGACGAGCGGACAGGTGCGCGTCGCCCCCATAGTGAGCGGAGCCGCTTCCCAATGAGCTGAGATGACGAGTATCGAGCTTGGCCGTGGCAGGTTACCCGCCCAGGAGGCGAGTTGCCCTGTCCACACCCGGTCGTCGGCCAGCGGAGGCGCGCCATGGCTCAAATAGAGCACGGGCAGCGGAGCCGCGGACTCGATTGCGGCTTGCACATCGGCTGTACTTTCAGCGGTCATTCTTCGTCTCCACCAAGTAGTTTAGCTTTCAAGCACATCTTACTCCGCCCTTGGAGTGCCCGCTACGTTGGCAACCATGGCACAGATACCCTCGGTCATCTTGAACAATGGGGTACGAATCCCTCAAGTCGGCTTCGGGGTCTTCCTCGTGCCACCCGACGAGACCCGCAGCGCCGTCGCGACCGCACTCGAGGTCGGATACCGCCACATCGACACCGCCACGCTCTACCGCAACGAAGCCGCGGTTGGTCAGGCCATCTCGGAGTCGTCCATCGCCCGCGAGGACATCTTCGTCACCACCAAGTGCTGGAACTCCGACCAGGGCTACGACAGCGCGCTTGCGGCCTTCGACGCCAGCATGGACCGGCTCGGCTTCGACTACCTAGATCTGTACCTCATTCATTGGCCGGCCCCGGCACTCGACAGATACTCCGACACCTGGGGAGCCCTCGAACGTTTGTACGCCGGCCAGCGCGTCCGGGCGATCGGTGTCTCGAACTTCCACCCGCTCCACCTTCAACGGCTGCTCGACGAGCACGAGGTGACTCCCGCTGTCAACCAGATCGAGCTGCACCCCTGGCTGCAGCAGGTCGAGCTGCGCGACTTTCACGCTGAGCACGGCATCGTCACCGAGGCGTGGAGCCCGCTCGCCAGAGGCGGGGACAATCTCTCAGACGAGACGCTCCTCGCCATAGCTGACAAGCATGATGTCTCGACCGCTCAAGTGATCTTGCGATGGCACCTGGACCTGGGGAATGTCGTCATACCGAAGTCAGTGAACAAGCATCGGATGGCGAGCAACCTGGATCTGTTCGCCTTTGAACTCGACGATGACGACTCCGCGCAGATAGCCACCCTCGACAAAGGCGAGCGAGTCGGGCCGAATCCGGACCAGTTCTCGCGCAGCTGACATGCTCTCCCAGGGCTAGAGCAGGCTGCGGTAGAGATCTGCGGTCTCGTCCGCTATGGCCGCCCAGTCGAAGGAGGTGAGAGCGCGCTGACGTCCGGCCTTCCCGAGCCGGCGGGCGAGGGCCGGGTCGCGGACCAGTTCGTTGACGGCGGCGGCCAGCTCCGACTCGAACGCAGCTGTGTCGTCGGCGGAGTAGGGGACGAGCAGACCTGTCTCCCCGTGCACCACAACCTCGGGGATGCCACCCACGTCGCTGGACACAACGGCGGTCTCGCAGGCCATGGCCTCGAGGTTGACGATCCCGAGCGGCTCATAGACCGAGGGGCACAGGAACGCCAGTGCGGACGACAGGACCTGTCGGACGCTCTCGCGGGGCAGCATCTCGCTGACCACCACGACTCCGTCTCGAGAGGACTGGAGTGCTGCGATGCCCTCGTCGGTCTCGGCCTTGAGCTCGGGGGTGTCTGCGGCGCCGGCCAGCAGCAAGATCTGCACAGCAGGGTCGAACTGGAGTCCGGCTCTGAGCAAGTGCGGTACGCCCTTTTGCCGCGTGATGCGTCCCACGAACGCCACGTAGGGCCGCGACGGGTCGATCCCGAGGGCTTCGACCACGTCGGTGTCTGGATCACGGTGATAGAACTGCGCGTCAACTCCGTTATAGATGACGTGCACGCGTTGCTCGTCGACGTCGGGGTACGACGCCAAGACGTCGGCCGCCATGCCTCGACTCACCGCGATGACAGCATCGGCTGCGACGAACGCAGTGTGCTCGGCCCACGACGAGATCTGGTAGCCACCGCCCAGCTGCTCGGCCTTCCACGGACGTTGCGGTTCCAGGGAGTGCGCTGACACCACGTGAGGTATGTCGTAGAGAAGGGCGCCGAGATGTCCGGCCAGGTTCGCGTACCACGTGTGCGAGTGCAGCAGGTCGGCTATGCCACAGGAGGCGGCCATCGCCAGATCGGTGGACAGCACATGGAGCGCGGCGTTGCCGTCGGGAAAACGGCGGTCCTGCTCCGCGAACGCCTGGGCGCCGGGTCTCTCAGCCCCCATGCACGACACGTCGACGACAACCCCGTCGACCTCCCGCAGGTGCCGGACGAGGAAGTCGACGTGCACCCCGGCGCCGCCGTAGACCTCGGGTGGGTACTCACGGGTGAGGAGGCCGACGCGCATCTGACGACCTTAGTCACCTGAGCCGGAAAGGCGGCGCTGCCAACTATGCGCCGCCACAGTATGGTCAGGCATGGCCAAGCCGAAAGTGTTGGGAATCGTGCTCGCGGGTGGCGAGGGGAAGCGGTTGATGCCGTTGACTCTGGATCGGGCCAAGCCCGCCGTCCCCTTCGGTGGGAGCTATCGCCTCATCGACTTCGCGCTCTCCAACCTGGTGAACGCGGGATTCCTGAGGTTGTGCGTCCTGACGCAGTACAAGTCGCACTCCCTCGACCGCCACATCTCCTTGACCTGGCGCATGTCCAACCTCCTCGGGAACTACGTGACCCCGGTGCCCGCGCAGCAGCGCCTGGGAAAGCAGTGGTACCAGGGCAGCGCCGACGCCATCTACCAGTCGATGAACCTGATAGCCGACGAGCGACCCGACATCATCGTGGTGTTCGGCGCCGACCACGTGTACCGAATGGACGCGTCGCAGATGGTGCAGGAACATATCGAGTCCGGAGCAGGCGTCTCCGTGGCAGGAATCCGCGTACCCCGCGCCGAAGCCGACCAGTTCGGGGTCATTGCGACCGGTGACGACGGCGTCTCGATCAGAGACTTCATCGAGAAGCCAGCCGATCCACCGGGTTTGGTCGACAGCCCCGATGAGTCCTTCGCCTCGATGGGCAACTATGTCTTCTCGGCTGATGTGCTGGTGGAAGCGCTCCGCCTCGACGCCGAGAACGACTCTTCACGCCACGACATGGGCGGAGACATCATTCCTTTGCTGGTCGACCGACGGGAGGCGGCGGTCTACGACTTCAGACGCAACCAGGTCCCGGGCGCCACCCAAAAGGACCGCGACTACTGGCGCGATGTGGGGACCCTGAGCTCCTACCACGAGGCCCATCTGGACCTGGTGTCCGTCGAACCATTCTTCAACCTGTACAACGCTGACTGGCCAATCTTCACCTCACAGGTACAGCTCCCCGGGGCGAAGTTCGTCGAGTCCGCCTCTGCCGATGACGCCATCGTGTGCTCGGGCTCGATCGTGTCGGGCGCTGCGATCAGCTCGTCGGTGATCGGCACCAACGTCTACGTCTCCACCGCGGCCAGAGTCGACCGAAGCGTTCTGCTGGACAACGTCAGAGTGGGTCGCGGCGCTCGCATCTCCAACGCGATCGTTGACAAGAACGTGGTGGTGCCCGATTACTTCCGGATCGGGCTCGACCCCGAAGCTGACAGGGCCGCTGGGTTCACTGTCACCGATGAAGCAATTACAGTGCTGGCCAAAGGACAGCTCATCAGCGGTGCTTACACCGGGACAAGCTGATCGCACCTCGTAACCAGAACTCGCCTGATGCCTCCTCGTAGCCTGCCCGCCTCCGTAGCCGCCGGGAGCCCCGTAACCGCCGAGGTCGGGGTCCAGATGCTGCGCGAGGGCGGTTGCGCGGCTGATGCCGCAGTGGCGATGTCGCTCGCCTCGTGTGTCGCCGAAACCGTGTTCACCGGACTCGGGGGCGGTGGCTACGCCATCTACTACGACGCCGCCACCCGGGCGACCACCTGCCTCGACTTCTTCGTGACTGTCCCAGGGCTGGGTGGGCGGGGCTCACTCGAGCCCATCGAGATCTCGATCGACTTCGGGGGACAGCTGGTGCAGTACGCCGTCGGAGCCGCAACGGTCGCCGTCCCCGGGGTGCCGGCTGGACTCGCCGCCCTGCATGAGCGCTGGGGCACCAAGCCCTGGTCAGATCTGGTCGCCCCCGCGATCTCGCACGCTACAGCGGGTGTCTCCTTCACGGTCGTGCACTCAAAGGTCCTGAAAACGGTGGCCGCTGCGCTCCTCATCAACGAGGGCCGCCAGATCTACGGCTTCGAAGAGTCGGTCCTGCCTGGAGGCGGACTCCTGCACCACCCTGGGCTCGACACGGCGCTCAAGGTGTTGGCTGGCGAAGGTCCCGATGCCTTCTACACCGGACGGATCGCGGAAGCCATCGTCGCTGCCATCGGCGACGAAGGCGACCTGAGCATGGCCGACCTCGCGGCGTACCGTGTGTACGAGACGGCACCCCGCACCGCCGTCGTCGGATCGCACGAGATCTCTGCGCGAGGCGATGACCTCGACGACCTGCTCGGCACGGCGTCGGCCCTCGCGCTCTCCGATGACCCCGCAGAGCAGGCCGTGTGCCTGGTCGCCGCTCTGCGCGCGCCGGCCAAGTCGGGCGACACCACCAGCCTCGCCGTGGTCGACGAGTGGGGCAATGCGTGCGCTCTCACCACGAGCCTCGGGTTGTCGTCTGGCGTATGGCTTCCGAACCTGGGGATTCACCTCAACTCGATGATGGGCGAGGGGGAACTGGTACGTGGCACCGAGACTCCCGGACAGCGGATGGGCTCGATGATGTCGCCGCTCGTCGCCGTTGACGATGATGGGCTGGCGCTGGTTGGAGGCGCCGCCGGAGGGAGCCGGATCAGGTCCGCCCTGTTGCAGGTGCTCCTCCACGTGCTGCGCTCGGGCATGACCGCGCAAGAGGCGATCGAGGCGCCACGCCTAAACCCCGTGCCCGGCCGGGTACATGTGGAGGACGGCTTTGACGAGCGGGTTTTGAGCCGGCTGGCCGAAACCGACGAGGTGGTGCAGTGGTCCGCGCTCAACAGCTATTTCGGTGGTGTGGCTGCTATCAGTCGCGGTGGCCCTGGCGCCGATCCACGCCGCGGGGGGGAGGCCCGGTGGTTGGACGGGCCCTTCTCATAGGGTGGCGGCCATGTCCAGTCCCCAGCACCCTCGCCGTTCCGGCTCGACCTCGCCCTCCGCACCATCCAGGACGACGACTCCCGTTGTCGTGGCCATCGTCGTCGCGGTTTGCATCGGTGCCGTGGTAGCCATCTCGTTTCTCCTGCGCGAGGACAGCGACACCCAAGGGGCCGCCGTCGATCGGGCCGGCTCCACGGGCACACCCGGTGACTGTGGCGATGCGGCGCAGCCGCCCGCTGAACCGCAGCAGTTCGAGGCGGCTCCTGAGCCGGCAAGCGTGGAAGGCAAGAGGGTCGAGGCCGTGCTGGCGACCAACTGTGGCGACGTCACGGTCGAGCTGTACGGCGACAAGGCGCCTCAGACCGTTGCGTCCTTCGCCTTCTTGGCCGAAGAGGGGTACTTCGACGACAGCCCATGCCATCGGCTGACGACCGAGAACCTTTTCGTGTTGCAGTGCGGGGATCCGACCGGAACTGGCCAGGGCGGTCCCGGGTACGTCTTCGGTATCGAGAACGCACCAGCCGACGGCGCCTACCCATCAGGCACGCTGGCCATGGCACGCACCAGTGACCCGAACTCCAACGGCAGCCAGTTCTTCATCGTCTATGAGGACACCCAGCTCCCTGATCCGAACGGGTACTCGGTCTTCGGCGAAGTGACCGACGGCATGGACGTCGTGGACTTCGTTGCCGAACAGGGGGTGGCGGGTGGTGCCGGTGACGGGGCACCTGCTCAGCCCCTGAGCATCCTTGATGTCACCGTCACCGACGAGTGACTCCGGGCGCCATGGCTGCGGTCCGCACTCCCCGCGACGTGGTGGCGTTAGCGGCCCTGTTCTCGACATCGGGGACGCTGCACTTGGTCAAGCCGCATCTTTTCGAGCCGATCGTGCCGCGGCAGCTTCCTGATAAACGCGCTGTCGTCTACGCCAGCGGAGTGGCTGAGCTGGCATGCTCCGCCGGGTTGGCCTCCGCGCAAACTCGTAGGGTCGCTGGCCTCGCGAGCGCGGTGCTGTTGGTCGCAGTGTTACCGGCGAACGTCCAGATGGCCGTCGATGTCTGTCGCTCTCGGGGCCGGCTGGTTCGGGGTCTGGCCTGGCTGAGACTGCCGATGCAACTGCCGATGATTCGCACCGCATGGAGGGCGTGGCGCTCCTGACCGATGATCGTGTTCAGGTGTCCTCACGGGGCCGCCGTGACTGCAGAACGGTGTCGAGTGCCACTCCCTGTTCGCTTTGGCGTTGCACGGTCTCAGCCAGCTCCACCACCAACCCCGTGCCCACCAATCGATGGGCCAGGTCGTCAGGGGCGTAGAGCAGATCCCTGTCCTGGGGGCCGCCGACGCCCTCGTCCAGGTTGCGTCGGTCGTGCCCGACCACGACGAGGTATCCGCCAGGCTTTACGGCGAGGGCGGCTGAACGCATCAGGTCGCCTCTCTGCTCAGTCGACAGGTGAACGTAGCTGATGAGCACCAAATCCGCGGACCTCGGTCGAGGCTTGTCGGCGGTGATGTCCGCCACGCGCCAGATGATCCGGTCGGCTACGCGTGACGGCTGCTGTCGCGACAGGGCCTTGGCTCTCTCGATCGCGACAGCGGAGTAGTCGACGCCGATGACCCTCCATCCGAGTCGAGCAAGCCACAGGGCGTTCCTCCCCTCACCACACGCGAGGTCAAGAGCGTGACCGATCGGCAGGCGCTCACAGAGCCGGCGGACGAACTGGTTCGGCTCGCTTCCCCAGACCAGGTCGACCGCTCGGTAACGCTCGTTCCACGCCTCGGAATCCATGCGGGTGAGGGTATCTCGGGTGCGTCTGCAGCTGACGCGATCAGGCGCTCGTATCGTCTGCGAGGGGTTCGCCGCAGCAGCCCGTCGACAAGAATTGCTCGAGCACGTCGATATACGGCTGCAGGTCCATTCCCTGCGCCTCGACCCAGTCGTCGTTGTAGTAGGTGCCTCGATAACGCTCGCCACCGTCGCAGAGCAAGGTCACGACGCTGCCCTGCTCTCCGCTGTCTCGCATCGCCGCGATGAGATGAACAGCCCCCCACAACGCTGTGCCGGTCGAACCGCCGACGGAGCGTCCGAGATGAGTGCTGCACCAACGCGCCGCCGCCACCGATGCGGCGTCGGGCACCGTCGCCATCGCATCGATAACCGAGGGTTGGAACGACGGCTCGACTCGCGGCCTGCCGATGCCCTCGATGCGCGAACCGATTCCAGTCGTGTGGCTGGGATCGTTGTTCACGTACCCCTCGAAGAACGCCGAGTTCTCCGGGTCGACAACACACACCTTGCTGCTGTGACGTTGATAGCGGAGAAATCGGCCGATGGTCGCCGACGTGCCACCGGTGCCCGCGCCGAGCACGATCCACCTGGGGATGGGGAACCGCTCCAGACGCATCTGGGCGAAGATCGACTCGGCGATGTTGTTGTTGCCTCGCCAGTCAGTGGCTATGTCCGCATACGTGAACTGGTCCATGAAGTGACCACCGGTCTGCGTGGCGAGCCGACGAGCCTCGGAGTAGATCGCGGCTGGATCATCGACGAGATGACATTCGCCACCATGGAAGTCGATGACCTCGATCTTCTCGACGGACGTGCCGCGCGGCATGACGGCGATGAACGGCAACCCAAGCAGCGCAGCGAAGTAGGCCTCCGACACCGCTGACGACCCCGAACTGGCCTCGATGATCGTCGTACCCTCGTCGATCCAGCCGTTGCACAGTCCGTAGAGGAACAGCGACCTGGCCAACCGATGTTTGAGACTTCCCGTCGGATGCACCGACTCGTCTTTGAGATAGAGGTCGGTGCCCCACTCAACCGGCAGCGGGAACGCGTGCAAATGCGTGTCAGCCGAGCGGTTGCTGTCGGCCTCGACCAGGCGGATGGCTTCGTTCACCCATTCGCGGTTGGTGCTGTTTCTCGCCTCCCACACGTCCCGATCCTCGCATGGCCGCCCAGCCGGTAGAGCGAGACCACGCCGCGCTTGGCCTGCACCGGACTCGCTAGCGTTGACGGGCATGGATTGCCACGGAGCTCATCGCTCTTGCGATATCCCGCATGAATGACCTGGAGCCGCACCTCACTCGTGGACAGGCCGTCATCGCTGGCCAGGTGATCGAGGCGATCGCCGGGACGGGTGCTCGGCTTCGAGCCGATCAGAGCACAGCCGTGGCTGCCCTCGGTCGGCCGGCAGCTCGGGTGCTCGTCGTACAGGCCACGGGCTGGGGCAAGTCGGCGGTCTACTGGGCCGCCACCGCGGTCAAGCGTGCTGCGGGGGAGGGGCCCACGCTGGTGGTCTCGCCGCTGTTGTCGCTGATGCGCGACCAGATCGAAGCGGCCCGCAAGGCTGGTCTCCGGGCGGCCACGCTGAACTCCTCTAACCTGTCCGCCTGGAGCGAGATAGAGCACGCGCTGCTGAGCGATGAGGTCGATGTGCTGCTTGTCTCGCCCGAGCGGTTGGCGAACCCGGGTTTCGGGAAGCGGGTGCTGGAAACCCTGTCGGGCCGACTCGGTCTGGTCGTCGTGGACGAGGCACACGCAGTGTCGGACTGGGGGCACGACTTCAGGCCCGACTACCGCCGCATCACCGATGTTCTTCAGCGGCTCAACCCTGCGACCGCCGTGCTCGCCACCACCGCGACTGCGAACGCCCGAGTGACGGCCGACGTCGCTCATCAGCTGGGTGACTCGACGCTGGTGCTGCGAGGACCTCTGGCGCGCAGCAGTCTGGAGCTCAGCGTGACCGACACGATGAGTCCGCTCGAGAGGTACGCCTGGGTTGTCGAGCATCTGCCCGCCCTGGCCGGGAGCGGCATCGTGTACACCCTCACGGTGGCCGATGCCGAGCGGTTGACGCGAGTTGTCAGCTCCGTCCACGGAGCACACTGCCAAGTAGCCGCCTACACCGGCGGGCTGGACCGTGATGAGCGCATTCGTCTAGAGGATGCGCTGCGCGACAACGCTGTCAAGGCGCTGGTGGCGACATCGGCTCTCGGCATGGGCTATGACAAGCCAGACCTGGGTTTCGTGGTCCACCTGGGAGCCCCGCCGTCTCCTGTGTCCTATTACCAGCAGGTCGGACGTGCCGGTCGAGGAATCGACCGAGCCCAGGTAGTGCTGCTTCCATCACTCGCCGACGAGAGCGTGTGGGAGTACTTCGCGACGGCAACGATCCCGAACCCACAACACGTCCACCGCCTGCTTGCAGGGCTGGACGCGAGCGGCGCGGCCGGCGACGAGGCGAGCCCCGCAACTGTGGCCGCCCTGGAAGCCGAGACCGGCCTGCGCCGCGGTCGGATCGAGCTGATGCTCAAGCAGCTATCGGTCGATGGTGTGGTGGAGCGCGCTCCGAATGGCTGGGTACGACTGCCCGTGCAGTGGGAGTTCGACGCGGCCCACTATGCCTCCATCGTCGCAACGCGACGCCGAGAGGTCGAGATTATGCGTCGGTACATCCGAGGCGAGTCATGTCTCATGCAGCTGCTTCAAGAGTCGCTGGATGACGATACGGCGGCTCCCTGCGGCCGCTGCTCGGTCTGCCGCCAGCGCCTGTCGGCCCCGCTTTCGGCGCGGCCGTCGAGCCAAGGAGTTGCGACCGTCAGTCGGCTGCTGCGGTCGCAGACTCACGAGCTGCCTCCACGCAAGATGTGGCCTGGCGGTGAGTTCGGAACCCGCGGTCGTATCCCTGGCCATCTCAGGGCGGAGACCGGGCGGGTCTTGATCTACGCCGACGCCCCGGAGTGGCGAGAGACGCTTGCTGCACTCTCGGCTGGTGACGAGCAAGCCCTGACTCTCATCTGTGACGCCAGTGTCGACGCACTGAGAAGCTGGCGGGCATCATGGGCGCGGCGACCGGAGGTGGTTGTCAGTCTGAGCGTCACGGCAAGAATGGCGGGTGCCGCCCATGCAGTGGCCGACCGTCTGGCCGAAGTCGGCAAGCTAGCCAGGGCTGCGATATCCGTCACTGACGTGCCGCCCGACGTACCTGACCTGAACTCGGGTCAGGAGGCAGCCGAGTGGAGCAAGAACCTCGGGCTCGACTCCGCTTGCGCCCGGCAGGTGGCCGGCTCAGCGGTCCTGCTCGTCGTGGACGGTTCCGCGAGCTCGTGGCCTGTCACCGTTGCGACGGCCAAGCTACGCGAGGCCGGCGCAGACCTGGTGCTTCCGCTCCTGCTTCATCAGCAGTTGTGACAGGTGAAGGGGGCGGTTCGCGACGTGTTCGGCTTCCACGTGAAGCCTGACGCCGCTGAATAGAGGCAGCGGAATTCGTCGCTAGCAGTCCATCCTGGGTACGCTTCCGGAGTGTGGAGGGAACGCTTCGGGGTTGCCACGGCGCTTGCGATCGCACTGACGGTGGCGGCACTGATCGTTGCTGTCGTCGAAGATCTGCCCTTCCGCGACCCAGACAGCCTCGTCGGACCCACCTATGTTCGACTTCCGATCATCTTGCTCCTCGGCTACCTGACGGACGTGCTGCCGCGGGCCGTGCATCGCGCCTACCAAGCCGGGTCCTTGGCTCATACGGGCCACGAGATGGTCGTCGTCACTCGAGAACGCTGGCCGTTCGACCACATCCGCTTCGCCTTGCTCGGCCTCGGTAGCTGGTACCTCACCTATGTTGCCTTCCGCAACCTCAAGAGCTACGTCCCGTACGTCAACCACCAGCTGTTTGACGACGCCTTCGCCGCGATCGACCGGATCATGTTCTTCGGCAACGACCCGGCCAGCGTCCTGCACGATCTGCTGGGCACCGGGTGGGCAGCTCACGTCTTGTCCTTCGTCTACATCGCCTGGATTGCGTTGGTGCCCGGGACGCTTGCAGCCGCTTTGGTGTGGTCCCGGAATGTCTCCGGTGGTTCCTGGCTGGTCACGGCCGTCGCCGTCGACTGGGCGATGGGAGCGGCCACTTACTACGCTTTCCCGACGGTCGGCCCGGTATACGCCGAGCCCGAGCTCTTCGCCAAACTGGTGCAAACCCCGGTGACCAGCCTGCAGGAAACCATGATCGCCGAGCGAGCGGAGGTATTGGAGAATCCGTGGGCGACCGACGCGGTGCAGACCATCGCCGCGTTCGCCTCGCTGCATGTGGGGATCACGGTGACGATCTGTGTCATAGCCCACCTGCTCCGGCTGCACGTCTGGGTTCGTGCCGCCTTGTGGTCGTTCCTGTTTCTGACCGTGCTCTCCACGGTGTACCTCGGCTGGCACTACGTCGCCGACGCCTTTGGGGGAGTCCTCCTTGGCCTGGCCGGCGTCTGGTTCGCCGCGCTGGCTACCGGCAACCCGCTGAGGAGTCGGCCGGCGCAGGAACGGCAGGCAGGAGCGCCAACCCGAGCCGGTCACGCTCTGAGTCAGCTCTGACACGAAAGAGGTGTGGTGATGATTCGCCGCAA
>JACCSH010000034.1 GCA_013813125.1 Nocardioidaceae bacterium
AGCAACGGTTTGACTACGGAGTATTCGCAAAGTTTAGGTAACGACACGGCAAACTCCTTGAGCAGACGGCGTCGTTAGTCGTCGGCCGCCTGAGATGGCTGGGGCAGCGCCATGGTGAATGCCTGGGGCTCCACCGTCCAGGTCCGCTCCCGCAGGGGACCGAGGAGTTCGCCATCGGCGTTGCAGTAGAACGCCTGTCCGCTGAGCCTGACCTGACGAGCACGGGCACTGCACACGTCGTTCCTCTCGTCGTGCATGCCGCGTTTGAGGTGAACGCCGTACAGGAAGCGATCCTTCGGTGCGACCGCAAACGACACCAGTACGTCGGCCAGCCCATCGGTGGAATCCGCGTCGGGGGTCAGGCGGGTGCCGCCTCCGACTCGGGATCCGTTTCCGATGCCCACCTGAAGCACGCGGCGCCGCCTGCTAGTCAAGACCTCACCGTCGACCACGACCTCAATGTGGTAGCCGGTCGTCTTTAGACCCGCGATGACAGCTCCGACCGCGTACCCGGCCTTTCCGAGTTTGACCTTGCTCAGGGTGGACTTCCAGCTCTTTGCCTCTTGGCCTGCGTCAGCGCCGACGCCGACGTGAGCGGCGTTCACCACGACGTTGTTGGAGTCGTCGACGAGGATGTCGATTCGGCAGTCCCGACCAGCGGTTATCACGTCGGCAGCTCGAAGAGGATCGAGGGGTATGTGTGCACCGCGGGCGAAGTCGTTTCCGGTGCCAAGCGGAATGAGACCGATGCGGATGTCGCGCAACGCACCTTGAGCATGGAGGGACTGCACGGCCATGTGCAGGCTGCCGTCGCCACCAGCCACGACCAGGTCCCGGTCACCGAGGGCAGCCATTGTGGCGTCGACCTCGCTTCGGTCGCAGGTTGCAGCAATCTCGACGTTGGTGCTCTGCCGCAGTCTGGTCGCAGCCGCGTTGATGGCCTCCTCATCGCTGCTGCCAGCCTCGACATTGGTGATGAGCACGATGTCCTTCATGAGGATGACCATAGAGCCGCCGCCGCAGTCAGATACCCACTTCGGCCACGTCGGATAGCATCGGACGGCAGAGCCCCTTGCCTACTGCAGCGGGGGTTTCTGTGTTTGCAGACCGAAGACGGGCCTCGAAAATAGCCCCGCGGGCGCCATCGCTGGTGTCGCCGCGGATCTTGTTCAGGCGGTAGGGAGGTGGGCGGACATGCCTGCGATCGTGATCGTCGGAGCGCAATGGGGCGATGAGGGCAAGGGCAAAGCGACCGATGTGCTCGGCAGTCGGGTCGCCTATGTGGTCAAGTTCAACGGTGGTAACAACGCCGGCCACACCGTTGTCATCGGCGATGAGAAGTACGCCCTCCACTTGCTGCCTAGTGGCATCCTGACGCCGGGCTGCACTCCGGTCATCGGCAATGGGGTCGTCATCGACCTTGGCGTACTCTTCGAAGAGCTCGACGGTCTCCGCCGGCGTGGCATAGACACCTCGAAGCTGCTCGTCAGCGCCAACGCGCACCTCATCACCGACTACAACCGCACGGTCGACAAGGTGACCGAACGGTTCCTGGGCTCGCGTCGTATCGGCACCACGGGTCGCGGTATCGGGCCGACATACGCCGACAAGATCAACCGAGTTGGGATACGTGTGCAGGATGTCTTCGACGAGAAGATCCTGCGGCAGAAGCTCGAGGGTGCGCTGGATCTCAAGAACCAAATTCTGGCCAAGGTCTACAACCGTCGTGCGGTCTCGGTCGACGAGGTCCTGGAGGAACTGCTGTCGCAGCGCGAACGGCTGCACCCTCTTGTCGCGGACACCGGACTGGTGCTTCATCAGGCTTTGGAGCGCGGTGAGACCGTGCTGCTCGAAGCAGGGCAGGCCACCCTCCTTGACGTCGACCACGGAACGTATCCCTTCGTGACGTCTTCGTCGGCCACGGCTGGCGGTGCGTGCACCGGCTCAGGGATCCCGCCGACTCGGATCGAGCGTGTCATCGCCATCGTGAAGGCCTACACGACACGTGTGGGTGAGGGCCCATTCCCGACGGAGCTGATCGGCGAGCATGGGGAGTTCTTGCGCAAGGTGGGTGACGAGTACGGCACCACGACCGGTCGTCCGCGCCGTTGCGGCTGGTTCGACACAGTGATCGCTCGTTACGCCGCCCGGGTCAACGGCGTCACCGACTTCGTCCTGACGAAACTCGACGTGCTGACCGGACTCGAAAAGGTGCCGGTGTGTGTGGCGTACGACGTCAACGGCGTCCGGCACGACGAGATGCCGGTCAACCAGACCGACTTCCATCACGCCACCCCGATCTATGAGGAGCTGCAGGGATGGTGGGAAGACATCTCTGGTGCCCGCACCCTCGATGACCTGCCAGCCAATGCTCGTGCCTACGTCGAGGCGGTGGAGGAGATGTCGGGTGCTCGCATCTCCGCCGTCGGAGTCGGGCCCGGTCGCCACGAGACAGTCGTCATACACGACCTGCTGTAGGACCGCGACGGTCGCCAGCAGCCCGAGGTGACTGGAGGCTGCTTTGGCCACTCCGCCTCCAGTTGGTCCGACGCGAACACGCCTCAACTAGCCGCCCACAATCGGACGAACCTCGCGGCGTGAGTTCGTCCGACTGGCCGCGACAGCACCACCAGTCTCGGTTGGCCCAGGAGGGCAAGTAAGGTCGAAGCCTCATGAAGGTGCTTGTCATCGGTGGCGGGGGACGCGAACACGCCCTTGTTCTGGGCCTGATACGCGACCCTGCGGTGACCGAGATACACGCGGCGCCTGGCAACCCAGGGATCGAGTCAGTCGCCACCGTGCATGAGGAAATCGACCCGGTCGACGCGGGTGCGGTTCTCGTGCTCGCGAAGCAGCTCGGCACCGACCTGGTCGTCATCGGGCC
>JACCSH010000043.1 GCA_013813125.1 Nocardioidaceae bacterium
GTGCAGAGGCGCACCGCCCCCAGGAAGACGGATTCGAAGGACGTCCGCCACTCGTCGTCCGACCTGGTCATCACCGAACCGGGCGGTGGACCACCCACACTGACCAGCGCACCGTCGAGCCGCCCGAAACGGTCTCGCGCAGCCTTGATCAGCGCGGCTGGCGCGTGTGGATCGGCGTTGTCGGCAACCAGGCCAGCAACGCAGTCGGCTCCTAGACTTCGCACAGCCTCGTCCACGGCATCCTGGAAGCGCGAAGACACCACCACCCGAGCGCCTTCCTGCACCAGAACTTCGGCGGTAGCGCGACCCAGACCACGGCTAGCGCCTGTGACGATGTAGACGCGGTCGGTCAGCTGAAGATCCATGCGGACATCTTGCCGCACCGACAAGCAGACGACCTCGGGTACACCAACGGCCCCGGCTAGCGCAGAGCGAGCTCGGCTGCGTCTTGGTCGGCGAACTGGGTGCGGTAGAGGTCCGAGTAGAGCCCCCCGGCGGAGAGAAGCTCGGCATGAGTGCCGCTCTCTACCACACGTCCCGCGTCGATCACGAAGATGCGGTCGGCGCCCCGCACCGTCGAGAGGCGATGCGCTATGACGATGGAGGTGCGACCTTCGAGGGCGGTGTCGAGAGCCCGCTGGACCGCGGCTTCCGACTCGCTGTCGAGGTGCGCCGTCGCTTCGTCGAGGACGATGATGCGGGGCGCCTTGAGCAACAGGCGGGCGATGGCCAGACGCTGGCGTTCACCGCCACTCAAGCGGTAGCCCCGGTCTCCCACCACCGTGTCGAGTCCACCGGGCAGCCCCGTCACGAGATCCCAAATCTGGGCCGCTTGGAGGGCAGCCACCAGTTGGTCGTCGCTCGCGTCGCGCCGTGCATAGAGCAGGTTGGCTCTGATGGTGTCGTGGAACATGTGGGCGTCCTGGGTCACATAGCCGACCGCACTGTGGATCGACTCCTGGGTAAGGTCGCGCACGTCCTGCCCGCCGATTCGCACCGATCCAGCGGTCACGTCGTACATCCGAGCCACCAGGTGGGTGAGGGTGGTCTTGCCGGCTCCTGACGGTCCCACCAGTGCCACCATCTGACCTGGCTCGACTCGGAGGTTGACGTCGTAGAGGATCTGCTGGCTGGCCAGAGCTTCGGCGCGGGAGACAACCTCGAGACTTGCCAGCGATATCTCGTCCGACGTCGGGTAGCGGAAGTCGAGGTGGCTGAACTCCACCGAGGTGGGCCCATCGTCCAGCTCGATCGCCTCAGGCAAGTCCCGGATCATCGGTTCCAGATCCAGAATCTCGAAGACGCGCTCGAAGGAGACGAGGGCTGTCATCACGTCTACCCGCACGTTGGACAGTGCCGTCAGCGGGCCGTAGAGGCGCCCCATCAATGCGGCCAGGGCCACCAGCTCGCCGGGAGAGACTGAACCGGAGATAGCCAGGTGACCACCGATGCCGTACACGAGGGCTGTCGCCAAAGCTGCCACCAACGTGAGGGCGCTGTAGAAGATGCGACCCGTCATCGCGATCTTGATTCCGAGGTCGCGGACCGTCGCAGCCTTGGCGGCGAACTGCTCCTGCTCTTCTTGCGGCCGTCCGAACAGCTTGACCAGCATGGCACCACCCACGTTGAACCGCTCGGTGGTGATCGACGACATGACCGAGTTGGTCTCCATCTGCTGGCGGGTGAGGCCCGACAGCTTGCGTCCAGCCCACTTGGCCGGCAGCACGAAGACGGGCAGCAGCAGCAGGGCAAGCAGAGTGATCTGCCACGACAAGATGAGCATCGCAACCGTGACGAGAACGAGGCTGATCACGTTGCTGACCACGCCGGACAAGACCGATGTGAAGGCTCGTTGCGCACCGATGACGTCGTTGTTCAGTCGAGAAACCAGTGCACCTGTGTGAGTGCGGGAGAAGAAGGCGAGCGGCATCTTCTGCACGTGGTTGAACACCTGCGTGCGAAGGTCGTAGATCAGCCCCTCCCCGATACGGGTGGAGTACCAGCGCTGTGCCAACGTGAGCAGCGCTTCGCCGACCGCGATCGCGGCCACCACGAGCGCCAGGGTCGTCACCAGGCCGCCGTTGGACTTGAGCACACCGTCGTCGACGATCTTGGCGAACAGCAGGGGTGAGGCCACCACCAGGACCGCGTCAACGATGACCAGCAGCAAGAAGCCGATGATCGGGCGGAGATAGGGGCGGGCGAACGCCGCCACCCTGCGGGTCGTGCCGGGTGTCAGACCGTTGCGGCCCTCGGTCGGGTCCTGACGGCTGAACTGATGCACCATCCGCATCGGAGACATCGGGCTACCCACAACCACACACGAACACCGACAACACCCGGTTTGTTCCTCGCTCTTCCCCCGCAACCTCACAGGCGATGCTGTGGAAGAGGTCACGCCGGGTTCGGGGCGCCTTCTGTCAGCGCGTTCGCCCAGCGCGGTCGGCTAGATGTCGCTCTGCTCGACCAGCGCGCGAGGCGCCTGAATTCGCCAGGCGTCCTTGATCAGCTCTTCGAGCTCGTTGAGGTCGACGGCATCCAGTCGCACCAGAATCGCGGGATAGCCGTTGTAGTGCGGTTCGGTGAAGAACGTGTGGGGGTCAGAGGCGATCAACGCCTGTTTCTCCTCCTCGCCCGGGACCCGGACGGCCAGCACCGCCGGTTGCGGCACTCGCGCCTTCTTCGGAGATACCCGCTCGAGCCATACCCAGGCGGTGCTCTTGTGCTTTCCCTTGTTAGGCACGGAGAAGGCGAATCGGTCCTCGTCCTCCACCATCTCCGGAAGCGACAAGGCGATGCGCCGAACGTCTGCTTGGTCAGCCATCCTCACCACTCCAATCTTTGGCGCTTGAAGTCTCTCTCAGTACCCGCTTAGGACTCGCGCAAAGAACTGCCCTACGCGAGCGCGATCAGTTCCGCGTACTCGTCGTTCCAGTGGTCCTCGACACCATCGGGCAAGATCAACACCCGGTCGGGCTGCAAGGCCTGCACGGCACCTTCGTCGTGGGTCACGAGGACTATCGCTCCCTCATAGCTCTGAATCGCTCCCAGCACCTCTTCCCGGCTGGCCGGGTCCAGGTTGTTGGTCGGCTCGTCGAGCAGCAGCACGTTCGCTGTCGAGACCACGAGCGTTGCCAGCGCGAGGCGGGTCTTCTCACCGCCGGACAACACCCCGGCCGGCTTCTGCGCGTCGTCACCTGAGAACAGGAAGGACCCGAGGACGCTGCGAGCTTGCGTCTCGTTCAGGTCAGGGGCAGCGGACTGCATGTTCTCGTAGACAGTGCGAGACAGGTCGAGAGTCTCATGCTCCTGGGCGTAGTAGCCCAACTTGAGCCCGAAACCGGGCAAAACCTTACCGGTGTCTGACGTGTCGACGCCGCCGAGGATGCGGAGCAACGTCGTCTTGCCGGCGCCGTTGAGTCCGAGTACGACGACGCGGCTGCCCTTATCGATCGCGAGGTCGACATCGGTGAACACCTCAAGTGACCCGTAGGACTTCGACAACTCCTCGGCCATGAGCGGCGTCTTGCCGCACGGTGCCGGTTTCGGGAAGGCAATTCTCGCGATCTTGTCGCCGCGCCGCTCGGCCTCGAGGCCAGACATCAACCGTTCAGCCCGCTTGGCCATGTTCTGTGCGGCCGTCGCCTTGGTGGCCTTAGCTCGCATCTTGTTGGCCTGGGCCATCAACGTGGTCGCCTTCTTCTCGGCATTGCTGCGCTCACGCTTGCGGCGACGTTCATCGGTCTCACGTTGCTGCAGGTACTTCGTCCAACCGACGTTGTAGACGTCGACCTCGGCCCGGTTCGCGTCGAGGTGGAACACCTTGGTGACGGTCTCGTCGAGCAGTGCAACGTCGTGGCTGATGACCACCAGCCCGCCCTGGTGCGATGTGAGGAACTCTCGCAACCAGACGATGGAGTCGGCGTCGAGGTGGTTCGTCGGCTCGTCGAGCAGCAGTGTCTCGGCTCCGGAGAAAAGAATGCGAGCCAGCTCGACGCGTCGCCGTTGGCCACCTGAGAGCGTTTGCAGCGGTTGGCCGAGGACACGGTCGGGCAGGCCGAGGTTGGCTGCGATCTGGGCAGCCTCGGACTCCGCCGCGAACCCTCCGGCGGCATGCAGCTCGGCATCGGCCTGGATGTAGCGTCGCATCGCCTTCTCGGCGGTTGCCGGGTCGGCGCTGCCCATCTGCTGCTCGGCCCCGCGGACCCGGCGGACGACATCATCGATTCCCCGGGCCGACAAGATGCGATCCCTGGCGAGCAGCGAGAGGTCACCGGTCCGGGGATCCTGCGGAAGGTAGCCGACCCGGCCGCTGCGGGTGACGGAGCCGCCCGCAGGTGAGGCTTCACCTGCCATGATCTTCGTCAACGTGGTCTTACCGGCGCCGTTGCGGCCCACCAGGCCGACTTTGTCGCCGGGTCCGACGCGAAAAGAGGCGTCGGTGACGAGGACTCGAGCACCTACGCGGATGTGCAGGTTGCGAACGGTGATCATGGCAGCGCAGCGAGACTTTCGGGTGGGGATGAGGCACCCAAACACGTCATTCGGGGCGGGATACCTCTAGGCTACATGGCCCCGTGAGGTGTCAGCAGATGAAATTGCGGGCACTGGAGAGGCGCCTCGTGCCCTAGCTCAGATTTTCACCTCAGGCATATCGAAGGGATCCAGTCGATGAAGTTCAACCCGAAGGCGCGGCTCGACACCAGCCAGATGCGCAGACGCGGTGGTCAGCGCACCTCGACTGGCTCACCACTGCCGGGCGGCATGGGAGGTGGCGGCTTCCCCATGCCGGGTGGCACGGGCGGCGGCATCGGCGGCATCATCGTCTTCATTCTGATCGCGATCGTGGCCACGCAGTGCACCGGTGTGACCAGCATTCCCGGTCTACCCGGCGGTGACGACGAGGTTTCCACAGCGCCAGATGCTGCGAGCCTCGAGGCGTGTCAGACCGGCGAAGATGCGAACAACAGCCAGCTCTGCGCCATCCTCGCCACGGTCAACGCCGTACAGGCGTTCTGGACCGACGCGCTTCCGGAGCAGACCGGCCAGGAATACCGCGAGGCCCAGATGCAGGAGTTCACCGGCGGGACCACTACTGAATGCGGCCAGGCGTCGTCTGCGATGGGGCCGTTCTACTGCCCCGCCGACGAGTACGTCTATCTCGAGCTGGGTTTCTTCGATGCGATGCTGGAAGGGCAGCTCGGCGCCGAAGGCGGCACATTCGCCGAGGCGTATGTCGTCGCTCATGAGTACGGCCATCACGTCCAGAACATTCTTGGTGACCTGTCGCGGGCCCAAAGTGGTGGGTCGGGCCCGGAGAGCGGATCGGTGCGAGTGGAGCTTCAAGCTGACTGCTATGCCGGAGTGTGGGCTAACTCCGCCACCACCGTGGTAGACGAGAACGGCGAGGTGTTCATCACCGAGCTCACCCAAGCAGACATCGAACAAGCGATCGACGCAGCGTCGGCCGTGGGTGACGACCGCATCCAGGAGCGCACGCAGGGCCAAGTGAACAAGGAGTCCTGGACGCACGGCTCCGCCGACCAGCGCATCCGCTGGTTCATGACGGGCTACGAGAAGGGACTGGTCTCGTCCTGCGACACCTTCTCCGCGGCCACTCTCTGACCGCCTACCGAGGATCGGTGATCTCGATGGGAACGGAGCGGGTGGTTTCGATCGCGTGCATCAGCACGTCGCGCTTGGGGTCTGCCACTCCCCCGAGCCAGCGCTGAGGCCGGTCGGCCAACCGGGCCAGGCGAGGATCCGACAGCACATGGGTCACGGCGGCTCGATCGCCACCCAATGCCAGGAGGTCCAGCGAGCGGGCACGGGGCGCCAGGATTCTCCCGACATGGCCCGCGGCGGCGTCGAAGGCTTCCCGCGCCTGGTTGTCGCGTCGTCGAGCGAACCGCTGCTGTGACCAGCCGCCGGCTTTGGACCGGCTTTGCACGTGCCGCTGGCCGACTTTGGACTCGCGGACCTCGGCGCCGACGACGTGGGCCACCGCGAAGCCTCCCCGTCGTACGAGGATGACACCCACCTGCCAGGGCTGCTGAAGATGTGACCACAGCTCCGGCAAAGTGCGCAGGTCGGCTCGGTCGGCGAACGGGAGAGGCCATGTGGCGTTCGTGCCGTCGGGGGAAGTGGCATGGACGGACTCGGCTGAGATCCTCCAGGTGGTGCCCGGATGCTGCGTCTCAAAGCGAGAGACCCAGCCCTCCAGCCGTCGCCATGGAACGACGGCCTGCCGGACCGGCCGCTCCGGCTCAGTCTCGTCGGGAGTCTGCGAGGATCTCACGGCCAACCCACCGATCACCGCACAGGCAGAGTGGTCAGACGTTGAAGCCGAGCGCGCGCAACATCTCGCGGCCGTCGTCGGTGATCTTGTCGGGCCCCCACGGTGGCATCCACACCCAGTTGATGCGGAAGTCGTTGACCAGGCCCTCGAGCGCGAGCCGAGTTTGGTCCTCGATGACATCAGTCAGTGGGCACGCCGCTGACGTGAGCGTCATGTCGATGACGGCGCTGTTGGACGCGTCGACGAGCACGTCGTAGATCAGACCGAGGTCCACGACGTTGATGCCAAGCTCAGGATCGACCACGTCCTTGAGTGCTTCGAGCACGTCCTCCTTCGCCACCCCCGAGCCCTCCGGGGACAGATCGACCTCAGGTAGGTCAGTGGTGTCGTTCGTGGTCATCGGTGTGCCTCCACAGTCATGACGGCTTGGGCCGTCGCGTCTTTCCATGCCATCCATCCGAGCAACGCGCACTTCACGCGGGCCGGGAACTTCGCGACACCGGCGAATGCGATGCCGTCCTCAAGAATCTCCTCGTCGGGCTCGATCTGTCCACGCCCTTGCATCAACTCGACGAACTTTGCATGGATGTTGTTGGCTTCGGAGATCGGCTTGCCGATCAAGAGGTCAGCCAGCACCGAAGTCGAGGCCTGAGAGATCGAACACCCTTCGGCGTCGTACGAGATGTCGCTCACCACCTCGTCTTCGACGTGCACGCGCAGCGTGACCTCGTCACCGCAGGTCGGGTTGACGTGGTGCACTTCTGCCTCGAACGGCTCACGCAGCCCGGCGTGGTGGGGCGTCTTGTAGTGGTCGAGGATGATCTCCTGGTACAGGCTCTGAAGGTCCATCAGCCGGCTCGGACCCTGAAGAACCGCTTCGCCTGCTCCAGACCCTCGACCAACGCGTCGATCTCCGTCGGAGTCGTGTAGAGGTAGAACGACGCCCGCGTCGACGCCTGCACGCCGAACCGCGCATGAGCCGGCTTCGCGCAGTGGTGGCCGGCACGGACGGCGATTCCGAGCGAGTCGAGCACCTGGCTCACGTCGTGGGGGTGCACACCCTCGATCTCGAAGCTGACGGCGCCCCCGCGCTCGACCGCCTCCGCGGGACCGAGGATGGTCAACCCGCCTACCTCGCGCAGCCGTGACAAGGCGTACGCCGTGATGGCCTGCTCGTGGGCCGCGACCTTGTCCATGCCGATCGCTGCCA
>JACCSH010000053.1 GCA_013813125.1 Nocardioidaceae bacterium
GGGGGAACGGGCACCCTCCGGTCTACTACTATCACCTATAGTAGGTATTGCTCCGCTGCTCCGTACAACGACCCAAGGTGACTTCATCCATGGCCAACGCCAAGACCCGCAGCAGCGCTTCCAGTTCGGCGCGTTCGTCACAGCCGCCGACGAAGAACTCCCCCCAGGAGTCGATGTCAAGCCGCGACCGGTGGGCCCTTGTCGCGATCGCTCTGCTGATGATCGGCGTGCTCGGGTTCCTTGCGCTCCGGGGAAGTGGATCGAGCCAGACCTCGACGACCGGCGCTGCCGAGCTCGAGCACGTCCACGGGCTCGGTGTCAACCCTGGCGACAACACCTTGTACGCCGGCACACACTACGGCCTCTTCCGCCTTACAGACCAGGGCCAGGTCACCAGAATCGCGGACAGGGTGCAGGACTTCATGGGGTTCACCGTCGCCGGCCCCGACCACTTCCTGGCCAGCGGACACCCCGGCGAAGATCAGAACGGTCCGTCCTCGCTGGGCCTGATCGAGTCGACCGACGGTGGGCAGACCTGGCAGTCGCTCTCGCTCGCCGGTGAGGCCGACTTCCATGCCCTGGAGTATCGACACGAGCAGGTGTACGGCGTGAACTCGATGACCGGTGAGTTCATGGTCAGCACCGACAAGAAGAACTGGGACACCAGGACAAACCTGCCGATGGCCGACTTCGCCGTCAGCCCCGATGACCAGGAGGTCATCATCGCCACGACGGAGCAGGGACTGGCCCGCAGCCAGGACGGTGGACGCAACTTTGGACCGGTCCGTGGCGCACCCCTGATGCTGCTGGTCAGCTGGGCAGATGAGGGCACCCTCGTCGGCCTCGGACCCGAGGGCACCGTCTATGTGTCGAGTGATGGTGGCGAGGCGTGGGAGGAACGGGCGCGCCTGGACGGCTCGCCTGAGGCTCTGGTCGCTGTCAACGAGACCGAGATCTATGCGGTGGCCGGTGGAGCGGTGCTGTCCTCCACCGACGGCGGCCGCAACTTCACGGTTCGCTACAAGGACTGAAGCACATGCCGTGGCAGCGACGGGTTGCCCCCGGACTGGCGGGGCTGGTGATCGGCCTCGGAGGCGCCGAGTTCAGGCTGCCCCTTGCTCATCGGAGTGTTCGGGTTCGCCGCCCTGCAAGCGATCATCCTGAACAAGGCGATGAGTCTGATCGTGGTGGCCACGGCGCTGCCCACTCGCCTTGTCGCGGTCCCCTACTCAGATCTAGCTCCCCATTGGTTCGTCGCCGTCAACTTGTTGGCGGGGAGCCTGATCGGTGCGTGGGCAGGGGCCACTTGGGCCACAAGAGTCAGGTCGTCGACGCTCTATCCCATGCACTCAATGGCCAGCACGGCCGCCGACTAGCTATTGTCCACAGCTCTTCAGACTTTGGCACCGAAGCCAGGCGCCGCTGAGCCCCTAGAGAAGGCGGCCCTGCGAGTCGGAGTAGTCCGCAGAGTCACTGGCCGTCTGACTCACCTTCCCAGGTCTCGACAACATCCAGGTTGTAGAACCGGGGGGGCTCCTCACACAGGGCGGCCATCCGGGCGGCGAACGCACTGATCTCGGGACGGGTTGAGTTTTCCATTGCTGACTCGTGAGATTCGAACTCGACGATGTTGAGGTAGTAACCAGGACGGTCACGATCTTCGGTGACCGTGCCGCGAAGGGCAGTACCAGTGCTGGTCTCCGATCGCATGTCGTCGACCAATTTACGGATCTCGTCTACCTGCGACGTCTTGAACTCGATGATTTGCACGAAGCCTGCCATCAGACGCTCCAGTCCTTGCCTCAGTGAGAGCGGCGTGCTCCCGAATCCGCCGATCATCCTCCCGTTCTTGCAACATGTCCATGCTCGGTGGGCAAGCCGCTGGCACAGCTGTTTTCGGGAACTCGTCAGTCGTGGGTGGTGGCGCGAGTCGGCAAGGGCGTACAGCACGACGACGCCGGCGAACGCTGTCAGGATCGACGCGACCTCGAGGGCCGCTGTGATCCCGACAAGCCCGACCAGGAAGCCACCGGTCGCAGCACCGAGGAGGCTCAGCAGACCACTAGACGGACGCCTCTTAGCTCGAAGGCGCTGAGCAGGGTCGGATAATTGCAGCACCGTAGCGCAAACGCGTTCTTGGATATTCGATCCGGCTTGGTAGCGTGCTCTGCAAGCTGGTCGGCGCTCCCTGCCCCAATGGCCGCTTGTCCGAAACCCCGGAGTCGGAAATGCGTTCTAGTCGTCTCGTCGGCTGCCGTCCCCTCGCGCTGCTAATCTCCGCCGGGGCCAGTTCGAGCCGAATGGCAATGACCACGGTGCTCGTGCTGGGTCTCGGCTTGACAGCATGCTCCGCCTCGGACCCACCCGCCCCGTCTGACGGTTCCCGACTGGCCAGATTCGAGCCCGGCGCCAGCGGGTTCAGTGGGACGTTGCTCGACCCGCCGTTGCGTCGGCCCGATGTGGTGCTGCGTGACACCTCAGGTGACCGGTTCGACCTCGATAGACGGCCACCCGATGAGGTAACGGCTCTTTTCTTCGGATTCACAAACTGTGACGACATCTGCCCGACGACGATGGCCGATCTTGCGGCTGCTCGCCGGGCGCTGCCCACTGCACTCCGAGAGAGGTTTCTCGTTGCTTTTGTCACGGTTGACCCACGCCGCGACTCTCCCCGGCGCGTTCGGCAATGGCTGGACCGGTACGACCAGGACTTTGTCGGCCTGATGGGCGGCAATCGACACAGCCGCCGGGCAGAGCGATATCTCTACGCTCCCGTCAGCCACATCGAGCGGGCACCCAACTCCCATCCCGAGCACGGCACGTCGAAAGGGCGAACCCCGGACTACGAAGTGGAACACAGCGGCACCGTCTACATCTTCGGACCCGATGAACAGTCTCTGATCTACACCGGGGGCACCACACCACAGCAGTACGCCGACGACCTCACCCGCCTGCTTCGCGCCAGCTGATCGAGAGCATGGCTATGCGCGCGGGTCCCACGCTCGCACTCGCGACGGCTCTGATTCTGACTGCTTGCACGAATGAAGAAGGCCAGCCCCAGAGCAGACCGACCGCGCCCGGGACGTCCAACGGGGCGGCGTCCGCTGCGTCCACCACCGCGTCCAGTCAGGCGACCGAGCCCAGACCGACCGAGACTCCACAGTCCAGGCCTCCATCAACGAACCGCCACCCACCGACGGACCCAATCTTCTTTCGTCAGGCACGCGCGATGAAGACGGTACGTCATCTGGCCATCGACATCGGGCCGAGGCTCGCGACGTCGCAGGCGTTCGAGCAAGCGGCCAACTGGGTACAGAGGCGCTTCTCTCGCTTGGGGTACGACACCACCCGGCAGGCCATTCGGGTGCCAGCCGGGAGTTCTTGGGGAGTGCCCGTCGACGCCGGCACATCGGCGAACGTGATAGCGACCCCACCGGACTTCGTTCCCGGCGAACCGTGGCGACTCGTCGGGGCGCACCTGGACACCGTGGCTGTGGCACCGGGGGCAGAGGACAACGGGTCAGGCGTTGCGGTGATGCTCGAGTTGATGCGCCTGGCGGCCGCTTCGGACACCGCCCTACCCACCGTGTTTGTGGCCTATGGTGCGGAGGAACCGGTCGGACAGGGCGAGCCACTCCATCACTTCGGCTCGCGGCTGCACGTCGACAGCTTGCCTCCGAAACAGCTCGAGAGTTTGCGGGCAATGGTGTCGCTGGACCGCGTCGGTGTAAGTGATCGTGGGATTGTTCCGCTCTGTACCGGCGGGCTTTCGCCGCCCCGCCTGCGGGACAATCTCGTCGCGGTCGCGCGGGAACTCGGGATCGAGGCCTCCGCATGCTCAGACAACACGTCGAGCGACCACTGGTCGTACGAGCAGCGGGGTGTCACTGCCGCCCGCGTCGGCAGCACACCATACGCGGGCTACCACTCGGCGAGCGACGTGCCGGGGGTGGTCGAGGCGGCTCAGCTGCTACGGGTCGGCCGGATCATGTGGGCCTGGCTCCACAGCTGAACAAGCTCCCTTGCCACACCTGCACAAGCTCTTCAACGCCGCGAGCGCGCATCGGAGCGCACCTCAAGGCAGCAGGTCGACCCCGTCGATGTCGTCCAGGATTGCCCGTGCCTCGGCTCCCGTTACCAGACGCGGGGCGAAGTCCGGACCGATCACGTACGGCGTGGGCTGCGCGTCGACCAGATCGCCTTCGCGGAACGTCAGATCGAGTATGAAGCCCTCCTGTGTCTCGCGCATGAAGTCCATGTCGAAGACGAAGTTGCCCAGTGAGTGGACAACGAACCGACTCTTATGCCGCTGCACGTCCTGCACCCAGTGCGGGTGCCCGCCCACGACCACCGTTGCACCCGCTTCCAGCAACCGCGCGCCAACCAGCCGCTGATCCGGTACGGGCTCGTGGGTGTACTGGTCCCCCCAGTGTGGAAGGACGATCGTGACGTCGGTGCGATCAGCGAGGCGTCGTACCCGGTTCGCGACGCTCCGGAGTTCGACCGGGTCGAGGGGTCCCGTGCGAGGGTCCATCCGAAGACTCGCTGCGCCAGCGGAACGAGAGCCCGCCCGCCAAGTCTCCCCGATGGCGTTGAAGGCGAGAAACCCGACCCGAATGCCCGCCCGTTCGAGCACGACCGGACGCCATGCCTCACCTCGGTGGGCGCCTGCTCCGAGCGGCTCGATTCCCGAACTGGCCACGGCCCGCACTGTCTCGACCAGCGCCGGCCGCCCGTAGTCACCAGCGTGGTTGTTGGCCAAGGTGAGTACGTCGAACCCCGCGTCGACCAAACCACC
>JACCSH010000054.1 GCA_013813125.1 Nocardioidaceae bacterium
GTGTGGTCGAAGGTCTCGAGATAGCGCACCAGGCTGCCGGAGTTGGCGGCGTCGACGAACCAGCGATCGAGAGTCTCCGAATTATCAGCCGGAAGCTGGTGGCCTCTCTCGTCCGCGAGCTCCAGAAGGGTCTGCGGCCGAAGACCCCCGTCCAGGTGGTCGTGCAGAACAACCTTTGGAGCGTCGATGAAGCGGCGATCTTCGGCCTGGTGCATCGGGCTATCCTCCCAGGTAGTCCTGCTCGCCCCCTTGCTAGTCCCTGTGCGACAGAAAGGTGACCATGGCCCCCAGCAATTCCGGCTCAGGTTCGCAGCGAGTGGCGATTGTCACCGGCGCCGCCCGCGGCATCGGCGCCGCGGTGGCGAGGCGGCTGAGCACCGATGGGTTCCACGTCGCCGTACTCGACCTCGACGAAGCTGCATGCGCTTCCACCGTCGAATCGGTGCAGTCAAGCGGTCAAGAAGCGGTCGGTGTCGCGGTCGACGTGGCCGACGGCCCGTCGGTCGAGGCAGCCGTCTCGCGGGTCGCGTCGGAGCTCGGTCCGCCGAGCGTACTCGTCAACAACGCCGGCATCACGCGCGACAACCTGTTGTTCAAGATGAGCGAGGACGACTGGGACGCGGTGCTACGCGTGCATCTGCGTGGGGCGTTTCTGATGAGCAAGGCGACGCAAGGGCATATGACGAACGCGGGCTGGGGACGCATCGTCAACCTGTCGAGCACGTCGGCTCTCGGCAACCGCGGCCAGGCCAATTACGCGGCCGCCAAAGCGGGCATGCAGGGTTTCACGAAGACACTCTCGATCGAACTCGGCAGGTTCGGGGTGACCGTGAATGCCATAGCGCCCGGCTTCATCGTGACCGACATGACAGCCCAGACAGCGCAACGCCTGGGGGTGAGCTTCGCCGACTTCCAGGCGGCCCGGGCAGCCGAGACTCCCGTGCCGCGGGTGGGAACCCCGGACGACATCGCCCACGCGGTCTCCTTCTTCGTGAGCGAAGGCGCGTCCTTCGTGTCGGGCCAGGTGCTGTACGTCGCCGGAGGGCCGCGTGGCTAGCCCGCGGAAGTTCCTCAACTTCGATGAGCTGGCGGCTGCCGTTGGCGAGAACCTTGGCTACAGCCAATGGCTCACGATCGACCAGTCGCGCATCGACGCCTTCGCCGAGGCCACCGGAGACCGCCAGTGGATCCACGTCGACACCGAACGCGCCGCCCGTGGACCGCACGGGTCCACCATCGCCCACGGCTACCTCACGTTGTCGCTCCTGCCGGCACTCGTCGGCTCGATCGTCACCTACGACGCCTGGACCACACGCCTCAACTACGGCTCGAACAAGGTGCGCTTCCCTGCTGCCGTTAAGAGCGGCAGCAGAGTGCGCGCCGGAGCAGAACTGGTAGCAGTGGATGTCGCGGCCGCAGGCCTCATTGTCACCACCCGCGTCACGCTCGAGCATGAGCATGAAGGCCGGATGCAGCCCAAACCGGCGCTGGTGGCCGAGGCGCTGACGCTGCTGCTCGATTGAACAGCCCGTCAGGTGAGGCGCGCCAGAATCAGCTCGTCCTCGAAATGAGTTCCAGATCCCTCCGCGGCGATGTCGAAGGCTCCCTCGAGCGACTCCTCTGCCCGATCGAGCCGGTGCCCGTCGTCGCTGTGCAGCGTCATCAGAGGCTCACCTGCCCTGACCGAGTCGCCCGGTTTGGCGTGGAGCACCACACCTGCGCCGGCCTGAACCGGGTCCTCCTTGCGGGCCCGGCCAGCACCCAGCCGCCACGCCGCCATACCGACTGCCAGGGCATCGAGGCGGGTGATGCCCCCCGAGATCGGCGCCGCCACCTCGTGTGTCTCACGTGCGACGGGCAGGTCCGCGTCGACATCACCCCCTTGCGCCGCGATCATGTGCCGCCATACGTCCATCGCGGAGCCGTCAGCCAGCCTGTCCGCAGGGTCGTGGTCCTCGCGACCAGCAGCGGACAGCATCTCGCGCGCCAACGCCAGTGTCAGCTTCACCACGTCCGCCGGCCCGCCACCAGCCAGCACGTCGAGCGACTCTCGCACCTCAAGAGCATTGCCGGCGGTCAGCCCGAGCGGCGTGGCCATGCCGGTCAGCAGGGCCACCGTGGTGACGCCGGCGTCGCGGCCAAGGTTGACCATCGTCTGGGCAAGCTCGCGGGCATCGTCGACGTTCTTCATGAAGGCGCCTGACCCGACCTTGACGTCGAGCACCAGCGCCCCGGTGCCCTCGGCGATCTTCTTGCTCATGATCGACGAGGCGATCAGCGCAATGGCCTCGACGGTGCCTGTCACGTCCCGGAGGGCATAGAGCTTCTTGTCCGCCGGCGCCAGAGTCGAGCCCGCCGCGCAGATCACCGCTCCGACCGACTCGAGCTGAGACATCATCTCGTCATACGAGAGGTCCGCGCGCCAGCCGGGGATCGACTCGAGCTTGTCGAGCGTGCCGCCGGTGTGGCCCAGGCCCCGCCCGGAGAGCTGCGGGACGGCGACACCGCAAGCAGCGACCAGTGGCACGAGCGGCAAGGTGATCTTGTCGCCGACGCCACCAGTGGAGTGCTTGTCCGCTGTTGGCCGAGACAGGCTCGTGAAGTCCATTCGGGTCCCCGACGAGATCATCGCGGCGGTCCACCGGCTGATCTCGCGCCGATCCATCCCGTTCAGCAAGATCGCCATCGCCAGCGCCGACATCTGCTCATCGGCCACGACTCCGCGGGTGTAGGCGTCGACGACCCAGTCGATCTGCTCGTCACTCAAGGCTCCCTTGTCGCGCTTGGTGATGATCACCTCGACCGCGTCCTGCCATTCAGGCATTCGGCTCCACCTTCACTTCGCTCGTCACCGAGACGTCGACATAGCCCCGCAGCACAAAAGTCGCACGCCTGAGCGGTTCGCGCCGCAGCCGAAGGTCAGGGTATGTCGAGCTGATCAGTCGCAGGGACTCAGCCAGCTCCATGCGCGCCAGCGGCGCGCCCAGACAGAAGTGAAGCCCGGCCCCGAAAGCCAGATGAGGGTTGGGCTCGCGCCCCACATCGAGCTGACCGGCTGCCTCGAAGACTGCCTCGTCACGGTTCGCCGAGCCGAGGAGGACAGCAACTCGCTCACCCGCGGCCACTCTCTGACCCGCAATCTCCACATCGGCCGTGGCCGTCCGCTCGAAGAGCTGCAACGCAGAGTCGAAACGCAGCATCTCCTCGATCGCGACCTCCATCGCAACCTCGGCGCCGACCACCCGCTGCCATTGGTCGGGGCAGTTGAGCAAGGCGACTAGGCCGTTGCCGAAGACGTTGACGGATGCCTCATGGCCCGCGTTGAGAAGCAGGATCGCCGAGGCCAGTACTTCGTCATCGGTGAGGGGTGCGTCGCCGTCTCCACCTTGGGCCCGAAGCAGGTCGCTGAGGAGGTCATCGCGAAGGTCGCGACGCCGTGCGGCGATTAGGTTTCGCATGTAGTCGGCGAAAGCACTGCTTGCGTCCAGGGCAGCCTGCTGGATCTCGTCAGCAGGGGCCGGCCGCTCGTACATCCGCACGATCGACTGAGACCAGGCGCGCAGGGTTGACACGTCGGAGGAGGGCGTTCCCAGCAACTCAGCGATCACCATCACCGGGAGCGGCTCGGCGAAGTCCGAGAGCACGTCGAACTCCTCAGCACTGATCTGTTCGAGCAGGTGCATGGCCAGCACCTTCACTCGGGGGCGCATTCGCTCGATGTGGCCTCGCGCGAAGGCGGTCGAGACCGTACGACGAAGCCGGGTGTGCTGAGGCGGTTCGTTCTCCATCATCTGGTTGCGGTGCAGCAGGTTGAAGGGCTCGAACCGCTCGGCGGGCTCACGGTCACTCCAGATCCTGCCAAGCCGCCGATCGCGCAGGGTGGCCCTGCATTCTTGATGCGTGCAGACCAGCCACATCTGGCTGTCCTCGTGCCACGCGATCGGATGCTGGCTGCGCGCTCGCTCAAACGCCGGGTACGGGTCGGCGACAAACGCTTCGTCAGCCAGGTCGAGCGAGGAGATCGGCCGAACCCTCACCGACTCACCAGATCGTCTGGACCGAACGCGTCGGGAAGAACCTGGCTCATCGGCTGGACGCCGCCCGCGGTCTGCACCAGCAGAGTCGGCCCGCCGAACTCCCACAAGAGCTGTCGGCAGCGCCCACATGGCATCAACGGCTCACCGGACCTGTCGACGCAGGCAACAGCAACCAGACGTCCACCGCCGGACACCTGCAGCGCTGACACCATCCCGCACTCGGCACACAGCCCGAGTCCGTACGACGCGTTTTCGACATTGCAGCCGACCACGATCCGTCCATCGTCGACGAGGCCGGCCACTCCCACCGGGAAGTCGGAGTAGGGCGCGTACGCGCGGTGCATCGCCGCCACCGCCTGCGTCTGAAGCTCATCCCACGGGACATCATCCGCTTGCCACCGGTGTGGGTTCGGGGGCGACGTCATCCTGCTTGGCCCCTGCGATATCGAAGCCCATCGGCGGCTGGCATCCGTAGTCGCTGAGAGAACAGCGCCAGCACGAGCAGCGTCGTGACGTAAGGCGCCATCTCGGTGAAGTCGCCAGGAATCTCGTCGGTGGAGAAATACCACCACAGCCCTGCCGCAGCAATCGCCAGGGAGACCGAAGCCATGACATAGCTGCGCCTGGTGAGCTGCCAGATCGCCGCAGCGAGAAGGCCGACACACACAATCAGCAACAAGGCGTGGATCGACTCACCCCCAGAACGCAGGCGTGCTGCGTCGGTGTAGCCGAACAGCAGTGAGCCGGCGAGCAGACCTCCTGGTCGCCAGTTGCCGAAGATCATGGCCGCGAGGCCGATGAAGCCTCGACCGCCTGTCGACCCGTTCTGGTAGCCGGAAGAGGCCACCACGGTGAGATAGGCGCCGGCGATACCGGCGAGCATCCCAGACGCCACGACGGCAACGAACTTGTACCGATAGACGTTGACGCCGAGCGTCTCGGCGGCCGTGGGCGACTCGCCGCAAGACCGCAGCCGAAGCCCGAACGGCGTCCGCCACAGCAACCACCCGGTGCCGACGACGAGCGCCAGCGCCAGCAGCGTGAACACCGACAAGTTCTCGGTCAACGCGTTGAGCAGGGCCGCCACGTCGGAGATCAGGAACCACCCGTTGTCCGCGAGGGCGGCCGAGGCGTCGGCGACTCCTGGGATCGTAAGAGACGGCGGGCTGTCGAGGCCGGGCGACTGAGTCGGACCGCCACCCTCGAGATCCTTGAAGAACGCCTCTGCCAAGAAGCTGGCGACTCCGGCGGCGATGATGTTGATCGCGACACCGGAGACGATGTGGTCGACCCCGAAGATCACCGTCGCGACCGCGTGCAGGACTCCACCGATCGCACCGAAGGCGAGAGCGCCAAGCAGTCCGACCCAGACGCCGAAGTGGTAGGTGTAATAGCCGGCTCCGAGGGTGCCGAGAATCATCATTCCCTCGAGCCCGATGTTGACGACTCCAGCTCGCTCCGCCCACAAGCCCCCCAGTCCCGCCAATGCGATGGGGATCGCCGCGATCAGCGCCGCGCGCAGGGTTCCAGCAGAGCTGATGTCGTCGGCTCCCGTCACCACCCTCGTCAAAGAGATCAAGACGAGCACAAGGGGGAACCACATCCATAGCCGAAACCGGCCGGCGCGTCGACCCTCCGGCGGTGGTGCTGCTGCCGCCACGGAGCCGGTCTGCACAACGACGCTCATCGCGTTGCCTCCTGCATCTCAGGTTCCTCAGACAGCGCTTGTGCGACCTCTTGCTGCTCCAGGCTGACGCGGTAGCGCCGTACCACCTCGTAGGCGATGACAACCGACAGCACCACCACCCCTTGGGTGACGGCGATGATGTCGGGCGAGATCCCCGCCACGATGCCCAGCGGGTTCGCCTGCTCGGTGAGGTAGGCGAAGATGAGCGCGCCCGCGGCGATTCCCCACGGGGAATTGCGGCCGAGCAGGGCGACCGCGATGCCGGTGAAGCCGATGCCGGTCTGAATAGTGGAGCCGTACTGGTGAGAGCTGCCGAAGAGCTGTGGCATGCCGATCAGCCCCGCCACCGCTCCAGACAGGAGCATCGAGTAGAGCACCATGCGTTTGACGTCGACACCACTCGCGACGGCCGCCGTCTCGGCTTGCCCGGTGGCTCTGAGGTTGAAGCCGAAGCGAGTTCGGTTGAGCAGAATCGAGAACGCAACGCCGGCAACGAGCGCCAGCACTCCCAGGCCGAAGAATTTCGTCACTGAATCGGGGAAAAGGGAGATGTTCGGGACCCAGCTTGACTCCGGGATCTCGTCGGTGACGATGGCTTGGCCCTCCCGGCTGCCCGCCCGGCGGAGCAGGTAGGCCACCAGTGCGAGCGCGATCGCGTTCAGCATGATCGTCGAGATGACCTCGCTGACGCCGCGGGTCACCCGCAAGAGGCCGGCGATGCCGGCCCATGCCGCGCCGGCCGCCATGGCGACGAAGATCGTCGCCATCGTGTTGAACGCCCCCGGAAGAAACGCCTGGCCAGCGAACACGGCGGCGGCAAACGTGGCGACGATGTACTGGCCTTCGACACCGATGTTGAACAAGTTCATCCGGAACCCGATGGCTGCGGCGAGACCTGACAGGTAGAGGATCGCGGAGTAGTTGAGGATGTTCACGAGATTGCGGTTCTCCGGCCACGATAAGATCGTGTTCCAGAAGTCCGCAGGCTTGTCACCCGCCCCGAGCAGGATCAGCGTCGTGACCAGCCCGGCAACTCCGAAGGCGAGCAGCGGAGCAGCCATCGACAAGGCCACCTTTCTCAGCGCCGGTGTCATCGGTCCTCCTCAACGCAGGAGTTCGGCTCACCGTCGGAGGCACCGGTCATGGCTGCTCCTAGCTGCTGCGGGGTCACAGTCCGCGGGTCGAAGTCGCCGACCAGCTTTCCCCGCAAGATGACACGCAAGCTGTCCGAAAGTCCGATGAGCTCGTCGAGATCCGCCGAGATCAGCAGTACGGCGAGCCCCTGCCGGCGGGCGGCTCGAATATGACCCCAGATCGCAGCCTGAGCTCCCACGTCGACACCTCGGGTCGGATGAGCCGCGATCAGCAATACCGGCTCTCCGCTCATCTCCCTCCCCACGATGAACTTCTGCTGGTTGCCGCCGGACAGCGCCCGAGCGCCTGTCTCGATGCCGGGCGTGCGGACGTCATACTGCTCGACTATGCGCTGAGAGTCCTTGCGGGCACCCTCGCGGTTGAGCCAGAAGCCCTTGACGCTGGGCTCGCGGGTCTGGTGGCCGAGGATTCGGTTCTCCCAGAGCGGCGAGTCGAGCAGCAAGCCGTGCCGGTGCCGGTCTTCGGGGATGTAACCGACGCCGGAGGCGCGGCGTTTCCCAGCGCCACACCTCGTCACATCCTGATCGTTCAGCTCGATGCTGCCGTGTACTGCCTTGCGCATGCCGACGACGGCCTCGACAAGCTCGGTCTGCCCATTGCCTTCGACGCCGGCGATGCCGAGCACCTCTCCGGCCCGGATACGCAGGTTGATGTCGGACAAGATCACCCGACCGGTTGGGTCGGTGACGGTCACATCCTTCACCTCGAGCACCTCGGTGTCCGTAACGGTCGACTCTTCCGTGCTCGGGCTGGGGAGTTCCGCCCCCACCATCAGCTCCGCGAGGTCGTGCGAGGTCACGTCGGCCGGATCGACGGTCGCGACGGTGGTGCCCCGACGCAGGACCGTGATGGAGTCCGCGATAGCCAGCACCTCGTCGAGCTTGTGGGAAATGAAGAGCAAGGTGTGGCCCTCGTTTTTGAGCTCATGCAGGTTGCGAAAGAGTGCGTCCACCTCCTGTGGCACCAGCACGGCGGTCGGCTCGTCGAGGATGATGATCTTCGCGCCCCGATACAAGACCTTCAAGATCTCAACCCGCTGGCGCTGGCCCACCCCAAGACGCTCCACGAGCTGGTCCGGGTCGAGCCCGAAGCCATACGCCTCAGAGATCCGCTGGATCTCCCGTCGGGCCTCGGCACCGATTCCGTGTCGGCTTTCAGCGCCGAGGACCACGTTCTCGGTCACGGTGAGGTTGTCCGCGAGCTGGAAGTGCTGAAATACCATCCCGATCTCGTGCCGGATCGCGTCAGCCGGGGACGAGAAGCTGACCTCATGACCGTTGATGGCAATGGTTCCGCTGTCGGGCTTCTGCACGCCGTAGAGAATCTTCATCAGCGTGGACTTGCCGGCACCGTTCTCGCCGACGAGCGCGTGCACAGTGCCCGTGTGCACATCGATCGACACATCGGAGTTGGCCACCACCCCTGGGAACCGTTTGCCGATACCGACGAGTCGCACCGCGAGGGTGTCGTTCACCGTGCTGGTCTCGCTCATCCGATCTCCTTCGCGCCGCGCACCCGAAAGACCCGACCTGAAGGTACCGGAATACGAGGACCCCGGTGGC
>JACCSH010000253.1 GCA_013813125.1 Nocardioidaceae bacterium
ACTTCGCCACCCGCTCAGAGCGGGCCGGGGCGCCGGTCTTGAGCTGCCCACAGTTCGTCGCGACGGCCAGGTCGGCGATCGTGGTGTCCTCGGTCTCACCGGAGCGGTGGCTCATCATGCACGAGAATCCACTGCGGTGCGCCAGGTCGACCGAGTCGAGGGTTTCGGTCAGGCTGCCGATCTGGTTGACCTTGACGAGCAGGGCGTTGGCGGCCGACTCGTCGATCCCTCGTTGGAGCCGGTCGACGTTGGTCACGAACAGGTCATCTCCCACGATCTGCACCTGTTCTCCCAACGCGTCCGTGAGAGACGTCCAGCCCTCCCAGTCCTCCTCGTTGAGCGGGTCTTCGATCGACACGATCGGGTACGACGACGCGAGGTCGGCGTAGTAGGCGGCCATCTCGCTCGACGACGCGGACCCGCCCTCGAACGTGTAGGTGCCGGTCGTGTCGTCGTAGAACTCAGACGCTGCCACGTCGAGAGCCAAGACGATGTCCGAGCCGAGCCGAAGGCCGGTCCGGTCCACTGCCGCGGCAATGAGGTCGAGCGCCTCACGGTTGGAACCGACGTTGGGGGCGAAGCCGCCCTCGTCTCCGAGGCCTGTCGCCAGACTCGCCTCCTTGAGCACGCCCTTGAGGGCGTGATAGACCGACACACCCTGTTCGAGGGCTTCACGGAAGGTCGCAGCCCCGATGGGTGCGACCATGAATTCCTGGATGTCTACGTTGGTGTCTGCATGCGCTCCGCCGTTGAGAATGTTCAGCATCGGCACCGGCAGCAGGTGGGCGTTAGGTCCCCCGAGGTAGCGGTAGAGGGGCAAGCCGGCCGACTCCGCGGCGGCCCTTGCCACGGCGAGCGAGACTCCCAAGACGGCGTTGGCGCCCAGCTTGGCCTTGTTGGCGGTGCCGTCGAGGTCGATCAGGATCTGGTCGATGTTGCGCTGCTCGTTCGCCAACTCGCCGCTGAGCGCCTCGGCGATCGGGCCATTGACAGCATCGACTGCTTTGCCGACGCCCAAGCCGTCGTACCAGGAACCGCCGTCGCGAAGCTCGACGGCCTCGAACTGTCCGGTGGAGGCCCCCGATGGGACAGCCGCCCGCGCGAACGTGCCGTCGTTGAGGACGACCTCCACCTCGACTGTCGGATTGCCGCGCGAGTCCAAGATCTCCCGCGCGCCGATCACAGCTATCTGCGCCACAAGAATTGTCCTTTTCGCTGCCTGACGGGTGGGAGACAGCCTAACCGCGCTCTCTCAGCCCTTTGCGGATGCCACGCTGTCCTTGTCAGCCGGCGTAACGCGGCCGATACCGCCCGACTCGATCTCGCGTCGCACCCGTTGCCGTAGCGACAGCTCGGCATCCAGGCCGAGGGCAGTGGCCCTGACCACCAATGCGAAGAGCTCTTCTCCCAAGGACGAGGAGGTCAGCTCCGCGGCGTCCTGCCGTGCCTCCGCCTCCGTGGCGGCCTGCGGTGTCCCCGTCTGCTGGGGTTTCGCTTTCGGTGACCGGGCGACCACCTTGGCGGCCAGGCTCAGGGCCGGCAATCCCGGAGGTATGCCGTCGAACGGCGAGGTCCGCGACTTCTCGGCCGCCTTGATCGTCTCCCAGTTGGCCTCGACGTCTGTGACACCCTCGACCTCGGTGTCGGCGAAGACGTGGGGGTGCCGCCGTACCAGCTTTTCGACGATGTCAGCAGCGACGTCGTCGATGTCAAACGGCTGCTGCTCGTGCTCGCTTGCGATGGTGGAGTGGAACATGACTTGGAGGAGGAGGTCTCCCAGCTCTTCGCGGAGGTGGTCGCGGTCGCCGGTCTCGATTGCCTCGATGGTCTCGTAGGTCTCCTCGACAAGGTAGCGGACCAGCGACTCGTGGGTCTGCTCCTGATCCCAGGGGCACTCTCGCCTCAGGCGGTCCATCACTGCCCGCAGGTCGAGCAGTCGGGCGCCGGGCGGATTCACAGATCCCATCAACGCTTCGTCATCGCCTCGGGCCAGTGTCGTCAGCCGCAGTATTGAACAGCGGTCACACCCGCAGAGCTGGAGGCAGCGGTCTCGGCCGGATCCGTCGGGACTTCGCTGGCACCCACGGCGGCATCGGACACCGGGTCGGACAAGGATCCGCTCTCAGCCACGACAAGCTTGCCGTTCCAGGTGCCGTAAGCGGGGTTGACGACGACATCTTGCTCTCGTGTCTCCTTCGCCAGGACCGGGGCCGCGGCTTGGAGGTCCTGCTCGGTCACCTCAGAAACCGAGGTCACGTCCGGGTCCTTCGCATTGGCTCCGATGGCCGCTTGCCGGGCCAGCGAGAGGGCGAAGTCCTCGAAGTACTGCGTCAGGGTGTCGGAGGTCTCTTCACTCACTTCTGCCGGGATCGGGTCGGGTCCGGCCAGCTCGAGAAGTGACGCCTGCACCGCGGCCGGAGTGGCGGTTACCTCCCGCTCGTTAGCAGCGTCTTCGATGATCTCGAAGCTGATCAGCCCCGACGTGAGCGAAGACCTCAGCTCATCGAGCCGTTGCTGCTCGCCGCCACCTGCCTGTTCGCGACGAACCTCACTGAACTCACAGATCGCCTGGACCAGTTCGTCGACGTCATCTTGAGAGATGCGGGTTCCGTTGACCGTGGCCGCCGCACCCGGTTGCAGCTGGTCGCTGCATCCAGCCAGGCCGAACATCGTGAGAAGTGCGAGGACGATGCGGCCACAAGCTCGTGCGGCTCGCGAACCAGATGGTGCTGTCACTGCCGGCACTCCTCGACTTGGCGCTTGTCACGGGATCTCGTGGCGGGGATCATGGCACGGGAGTTCGGGCGATGATGTCGTCCACGACCTGCGCGGCCCAATCTAGTACGGCGACATCGCGCACGGGTCTGCCGCCGACCCGAGCAGTCATGGGACGTGGCACCAAGATGCTCTGTACCGCCTGCTTGACACCGTCTTGGGGTAGAGCCGGTCGAGCCGGACCCGGGTCGAGTCCGACAGTTCGACGGGTGTGAACCGGACGTAGTTGCCCTGGGCGTTGATGTCGGTGAGACCGGCCCGCCTCGCCTTTATCCGCAGTCGCGCCACAGCCAACAGGTTCTCGACCGAGTCAGGCAGCGCGCCGTAGCGGTCCACGAGCTCGACTCGCACCTCCTCAAGCTGCTCCGGCGAACGCACCTCAGCCAACCTCTTGTACATCTCGAGCCGCAGCCGTTCGCTGGGCACGTAGTCATGAGGCAGGTGGGCGTCGACGGGCAGCTCGATCTTGACCTCGGGTTCCTCGACGAGGGTGTCACCGCGATACTCAGCCACTGCCTCACCGACCAGCCGAACGTACAGGTCGAAGCCGACGTCGGCGATGTGGCCCGACTGCTCTCCGCCTAGCAGATTGCCAGCTCCGCGGATCTCCAGGTCCTTCATCGCCACAGCCATCCCGGCGCCGAGGTCAGCGTGCTGCGCGATGGTGGCGAGGCGATCGTGCGCGGTCTCGGTGAGCGGCTTCTCGGGAGGGTAGAGGAAGTAGGCGTAGGCCCGCTCTCCGCCTCTACCGACCCGGCCGCGCAACTGGTGTAACTGTGAAAGTCCGAGGAGATCGGCTCGCTCGACGATCAGAGTGTTCGCGTTGGCCACGTCGAGCCCCGACTCGACGATCGTCGTACACACCAACACGTCGGCCTTGCGCTCCCAGAAGTTCAGCATCACCTGCTCGAGCTGATGTTCTTTCATCTGGCCGTGCGCGGTCGCCACCCGAGCCTCGGGCACCAACTGGCGGATCTTGGCGGCGACCTTGTCGATGCTCTGCACGCGGTTGTGGATGTAGAAGACCTGGCCTTCGCGCAACAGCTCCCGACGGATCGCCGCTGTGATCTGGCCGTCGTCGTAGCCACCCACGAACGTCAGGACGGGGTGGCGCTCTTCCGGTGGCGTGGTGATGGTGGACATCTCCCGGATCCCGGTGATGGCCATCTCCAGGGTCCTCGGAATCGGGGTTGCGGACATGCTCAACACGTCAACGGCTGTCCGCATCTGTTTGAGCGCCTCTTTGTGCTCTACCCCGAAACGCTGCTCCTCGTCAACGATGATGAGGCCGAGGTCCTTGAGCTTAATCTCGGAGTTGAAGAGCCTGTGTGTTCCGATCACCACGTCAACGCTCCCCGCCGCCAGTCCCGAGACAGCTTCCTTGGCCTCGACGTCGGACTGGAACCGGCTCAGCGGCCTGACGATGACGGGGAAACCCGCGAACCGCTCGGTGAACGTCTGCTGGTGCTGCTGCACGAGCAACGTTGTCGGGACCAGCACAGCCACCTGCTTGCCGTCTTGCACCGCTTTGAACGCGGCCCGTACGGCGATCTCGGTCTTGCCATAACCGACGTCGCCACAGATCAGGCGGTCCATCGGGACCGGCTGCTCCATGTCGCGCTTGACCTCGTCAACGCTGGCGAGCTGGTCAGGCGTCTCGACATAGGGGAAGGCGTCTTCGAGCTCGCGTTGCCAGGGTGAGTCCGGGCCGAAGGCGTGGCCCCTGGTGGCCTGCCGAGCCGCGTACAACTTGATGAGCTCAGCGGCGATCTGTCGAACTGCCGTGCGTGCCCTGCCTTTGCGCTTGCCCCAGTCGGCACCTCCGAGGCGGTCAAGCGTTGGTTGTTCGCCACCGACATAGCGGGTCACCAGGTCCAGTTGGTCGGTCGGAGTGAACAGCTTGTCCGGTGGCTGGCCCCGTTTGGAGGGCGCGTACTCGATGACCAGATACTCCCGGGTGGCGCCGCCGACGCTGCGTTGGAGCATTTCGACGTAGCGCCCGACGCCGTGCTGCTCGTGCACGACGTAGTCTCCCGTGCGCAGCTCGAGCGGGTCGACCTGCTTGCGTCGGCGCGACGGCATCCGTCGCGAGTCCTTGACGGTGGTGCGCTGACTGGTCAGGTCGTCGCCGGTGAGCACGACCAGGTTGATCGCCTCGGCGATGAAGCCGGAGGCCAAGCTGCCTTGCACCACCTCGACGACGCCGACGATTGCCCGGGTGCTCGGCTCGTCGACCATGCGGGCGGCGATGTCATGTTCCTTGAGCACCTCGACCAGTCGCTCGCCCGGACCGTGGCCCTCCGTGACGAGGACGACGCTCCGACCCGCTTTGACAAAGGCCGAGATATCGGAGACGGCCGACACCGTATCTCCTCGATAGTTCGGTGCGGCCACGATGTCGATGGTTCGCGACTCGACGGAGCTTGCCGTGTCGACGTCCACAGAGACGATCTCACCGGTCTCGGTACGCAGCGGCTGGCTGGAGCGGGGCTCAATCTGCCGGCTCACGTCCAGCCCACTCTGCTGCATCGTCGGGTCCAACCCGAACGGAGACACGGTCCACCAGGAGCGGCCGCCGGCCAGGGCGCGTGCTCTGACGTCGCCGAGACTGCGGTATGCCGCCGCCCCAAGGTCGATCGGTGCCTGTCCACCTCCCGCAGCGGCTGCCCAGGAGGCGCGCAGGAACTCTTGGCTAGTCGCCACCAAGTCGGAGGCTCGGGCGCGGACCCGCTCGGGATCGCACACCAGCACCACGGCATCAGACGGCACCAGGTCGACGAGCATCTCCATGTCGTCGACGAGCGCCGGGGCCAACGACTCCATCCCCTCCACCGCATGGCCCTCGGCCATCTTGTCCAGCATCTCGCGCAGTTCCGGATGCTCCGCGGCGAGAACCCGTGCTCGTGACCGCACCTCGGGTGTCAGCAGCAGCTCGCGACAAGGGGGTGCCCACAGCACCGGTTCGGCGGTTTCGAGGGAGCGCTGGTCAGCGACGGCGAAGGACCTGATCTCCTCGACCGTGTCGCCCCAGAACTCGATACGGACCGGATGCTCCTCGGTTGGTGAGAAGACATCGACGATGCCACCGCGGACAGCGAACTCGCCGCGGCGCTCGACGAGGTCGACCCGGTGGTACGCCGCTGCGGCCAACCGGCGGATGACGTCCTCGAGGTCAGCCTCGTCACCTTCTCGGAGCACGACCGGCTCCAAGTGCCCCAGGCCCTTGACTTGCGGCTGCAGTACCGACCGGACCGGGGCGACCACCACGCGGATGGGTGTGGTGCTTGCCCCCGACTCCCCCGGATGCAGCAGTCGACGCAGCACAGCGAGGCGCCGGCCCACGGTGTCGGACCGCGGTGACAAGCGTTCGTGGGGCAGTGTCTCCCAGGCCGGGTAGCCGACCACTCTGGCCGGGTCGATCAGGCTCTTGACCGCAGACTCGATCTCGTCGGCCTCTCGAGCTGTAGCGGTAACCACGAGTACCGGCTTTGCGGCTCCAACCTCTCTGCCGGCAGCGAGGACTGCCGCAAGGAAGGGACGCAGCGCCGACGGTGCCGTCAAGTCCAGGGTCGAGAATTTCGACGTACGAGCACGCTCGAGAACAGCTGCCAAACAGGGGTCATCCGCGACTCGTGCGGTGAGTGCTTGGAGGGACATAGATGGTCAGCAGTTCTCGGTCAGCAGTTCTCGCACCAGTGTCACGGGGAGCTCACGACACCGAACTCCAGATCTCAGATGGACGGCCGGAACGGACGCACTGTCCCTATTGCCCGTGCTTTGCCCAATAGTCGCGAACGAAGGAGGTGACCGGCTCAGCGAGCTCGGGACGGCACACCAACAAGTCCGGGAGCCAGACATCGTCTTGGTTGTAGAACAGCGGTTTGCCATCGGCACGGCTGGTGTGAAGCCCCGCCGCCCTGGCGACGGCGACGGGGGCCGCGGAGTCCCACTCATACTGTCCGCCTGCGTGAACATAGATGTCGCTGACGTCGCGTGCGACGGAGATCACCTTGGCACCGGCAGACCCCATCGGCACCAGCTCCGCATCCATGCTCCGCGCCAACGACGAGACAAACTCGGGAGGTCGAGTCCTGCTCACTGCGATCCGGGGTCTCGTGCTCGTCCGCTCAGGCAGAACTGGGGGCTCTGCGGTGCTGAACGTCGCCGACATTCCTGGCTGCGCCACAGCACCGGCGACGAGGTCACCGTCTTGCCACAGCGCCACATGGATCGCCCAGTCGTCACGAGGCGGCTCGGAGTACTCGCGGGTTCCATCGAGTGGATCCACAATCCACACTCGCTTGCTCTGGAGGCGGGCCTTGTCGTCCTTGCCTTCCTCACTCAGGACCGCGTCGTCAGGACGGTACGCCGCAAGCAGCTGCATCAAGATCCGATGACCCAACTCGTCGCCTGCGTCCTTCAGCTCGCGACCCTCAAGCCCGTGGGTACGCAGCGCTTCGAGGCGCTCGCCGGCAACCGTTGCAGTCCAGGCCGCCAACCTATGGTCGTCGCTGGCCAACTCGGCAGGAGCAGTCGGCAGGTCAAGAGACACCGTCACGGGGTGAAACTCTGCCACACGCTGCGGACCCCCCGAGACAGTGGCGGGCCACCACCGCCCTTTCGGGGCGGCGGCGGCCAGCTGATCGTCGGCAGGAGCCGACTCAGGCGTTGATTTGCTTGTTACCGTTCGAGGCGGCGTGCACCTCTACCTTGCGTGGTTTTGCCTGCTCCGCGACCGGAATCTGGATGGTCAAGACGCCGGAGTCGTAGCTGGCATCGAGCCGCTCGGTGTCCAAGGTGTCACCCAGGAACAGCTGGCGGCTGAAGACGCCGTACGGGCGTTCGGTGACGACCGTGTCGGCATCCTCGGAGATCTGCGGACGCCGTTCGGCTCGCACCGTCAAGACGTTGCGCTCGACAGTGAGATCGATCGAGTCGGAGTCGACGCCCGGCAGGTCGAGGTGGACAAAGAACGAGTCACCTCGGCGGTAGGCGTCCATCGGCATCACCGCCGGCCGACCGGCGGTCCCGAACATGGCTTCGCTGAGGCGGTCGAGCTCACGGAAGGGGTCAGTGCGCATCAACATCGGTTTCTCATCCTCCTGAGGCCGGTGGCGGGGCGTTCCCGCCAGAAGTTGTCGTATTCGTTGTAAATTTTCTATGCATGACAGGTAAATGTCAAGTAGTATGTGCGTCACCAGCGGAGGAGGTTGTGAGATTGTCGAGCCCAGACAGTCGTGGCGTCTACTCGATCTCCGTGGTGTCAGAGCTCACCGGAGTGCAACCGGCAATGCTGCGTGTCTACGAGGCGCGCGGGTTCCTGGCTCCGGCTCGCACAGGCGGAAACACCCGGCGCTACAGCCGCAACGATGTTGAGCTGATCAGGCGGATCTCTGCCCTGATCGCGTCTGGACTCAACTTCGAGGGTGTCCGCCAGGTGCTAGAACTCGAGGAGGAGAGCGACCGGCTGCGCAGCGAGGTCGCAACCTTGCGCGACCAGCTTTCGTGATGTCTGGCTGGGCCTGCCACCTAGCCGCACGTCCAGGTCGGCTCGATGGCGACATCTAGATCAAAATGCTGAGATCGATGCTCCCGTTGAGCGTGCCTCGAGCGACGATCGCGGCCGCAACCCCTCCCCGCGGGCTCACGAGTTGAACTGGTTCTGCGTCACTTCCAGCCCCCGAGTCATCAAGGACTCCACCGCGTCGGCCGCACGCTGAACGTGCAGGTCGAGTTCGCGTCGCTCGACCGCCCCGAAAGGGCTGAGTACGAAGTTCGCCATCTCTTGGCGGCCTGGGCCACGTCCGATCCCAAAGCGCACGCGGAGGTAGTCGCCGGTACCAAGCGAGCGGCGGATCGACTTGAGCCCGTTGTGACCGTTGTCACCGCCGCCGAACTTGACCCGCAGGTCGCCATACGGGATGTCCAGCTCGTCGTGTATGACGATCAGTCGCTCGGGGCTCGACTTGTAGAACTGCAACAACTGGCTGATCGGGCCACCTGACTCGTTCATGTAGCAACGGCCACGGCCCAGCACTGTCCGGACACCCGGTATGCCGGCGAGGCGCCCCTCGGCCGTAAGCACCCGACCTGATTTGGCAGCTTTCCAGCCGGTCCCCATCCGGGCTGCCAGTTCGTCCGCCACGAGGTAGCCGACGTTGTGGCGGGTCTGTGCATAGGAAGGGCCGGGGTTCCCGAGACCCACGACGACCCAACCGTCGTACGCCATCGGCACTCCTGGCCTTCGAAAGATGTTGGGGAGGATCACTCCTCGGTGGACGCCTCCGCAGACTCGTCGCCATCTTCAGCAGCTGCAGCCTCGTCGTCAACGACCTCCGGCTCGTCGTGCTCGATGCCCAAGTCGGCTTCGGCTTCGGCCAGCTCCGCCTCGAGGGCCTCTTGCGTCTGAGCTGCGGTGATGTTGACGATGAGTGCCTCCGGGTCGAGGCTCAGCGTGGCGCCGCTGGGAAGGGTCAGATCTTTGGCCAGGATCTGGGTGCCGATCTCGAGGCCCTCGATGTTGACCTCTATCGAGTCGGGGATGTGGGTGGCTTCGACCTCGAGTGACACGGAGGTGTGGTCGCTCGTCACCAGCGAGTCGGGAACTGCGTCACCCACGATCACGATCGGCACGTCAACGGTGACCTTCTCTCCTCGGGAGACGATGATGAGATCTGCGTGCTCGATGAACCCCTTGATCGGATCGCGCTGCACCTGCTTCGGCAGTGCGAGCTGGCTCTTCCCGTCGAGCTCGATGGACAGCAGGGCGTTTGCTCCGGTCTTGAGGGCCAACATCAGCTCATGGCCAGGGAGCGTAATATGCACCGGGTCCGTGCCGTGCCCGTAGAGGACAGCGGGGACCTTGGCGTCGCGGCGGATGCGGCGAGCCGCACCCTTGCCGAACTCGTTGCGGGACTCGGCCTGGATCTTGACCTCTGACGACACGGGGCAACTCCTTGAACGTGCTGAGCGCGGGGTCAGCGGCAGATGGTGGTAGTGGATGAGAA
>JACCSH010000099.1 GCA_013813125.1 Nocardioidaceae bacterium
CACCGCAACCGCCGTTTCTGTGTCGCCCGACAGGTGCACGTACTGGCGACGCATCGGCCGAAGGCCGCCGGCCAGGATGGCAGCAACGACCTCGGGAGCCGTGCCGTGGTACAGCTCTCCTGGTGGAGTCACCGGTTGGGCTACCACGATCCGGTCAGGAAGGCTGTGACCGTAGAGCGCCCGGATCTGTAAGCCCTTGATCTCGAACCGCCGCTTGGACGACGAGGCGATCATGGTTTCCAGGTCGTTGAACCGGAGGTCACGCCAACGAGCAGACTTTCTGCGCAGTCCAGAAAGAAGTTCTTCCACCGGAGTCCAGCCAGACCCGTCGAGCTCGATGCCGTACGACTCGGGCTCATGTCGCAGCGCATGTGACACCGTCTTGCTGAGGCTCCGCCGGTCGCTGCTATTCGCCTTCAACGACACCTCTGGCGAACGCGTTCTCGAGGTTGACGGCCGCGCTGACTCGGTCATGGGTGGCGGCGAGCAGATCGCGCAGACCTGTGTACCGCGGATCCTCGAGTGCCCGTGACACGTTGAGCCAACGCATGGGGCTGCTGCCGTCGAACCGCGTGATCATCGTGGGGATGTACTCCAACAGGCTCACCCTGAACGAGCCGTTCGGCCGCTCCGTGAACGTGACGCGAGCCGTGTTGCCGTCGTACACGCCCTCGACGGCGGTGTCTTGTTGGGCGACGGCGTTGCCCAGGCCGTAGACGACCCAGGTGCCGCCGACCTTGTCATAGGGCTGTACGACGTGGGCGTGGTGACCGAAGATGAGGTTGATGTCGGGTGACTCGGCCAGCTCCTCGGCCACAGCGACCTGGTCGTACGACGGTTCGTGGGTGTACTCGAGGCCCCAATGCAGAGCCACCATCACGATCTCGGCGCCTTGGTCCTTGGCCTTTGCAGCCAGCTGCTTGATCTCGTCGGGGTCGATGATCGGCACCGACCAGGGTTTGCCCTCAGGCAGTGGGATGCCGTTGGTGCCGTAGGTCTGCGAGATCAGGCCGACCTTGACGCCGTCCACCTCCATGATCAGCGGTTCTCGTGAGTCGGCCTTGGTGGCGTAGGTTCCGGTGTGCTCGAGGCTCGCGGCTTCGAGGCCGTCGATGGTCCGGGTGAGACCTTCGAAACCCTGGTCGATGCTGTGGTTCGACGCTGTCGTGCACACGTCGAACCCGGTCTTTTCGAGGGCCGGGAGGACAGCGGGCGGCGACGAGAAGGACGGGTAGCCGTAGAAGGGTCCGCCCTTCGGCGCAACGGGTGTCTCCATGTGACAGATGGCGACGTCCGCAGCAGACACAACCGGCCGCATCGGTGCGAACAGTGGCCGGAAGTCCATCGATCCGCGGCCGGTGCGGGTCGCGTCGATTCGCGCAGTCTCCCACAGCCCTTCGTGCAGCAGCACGTCACCGCTCATGACAGCGGTGATCTCTCGTGGGTCCGGATCGGGCTCTGGTTCGGTTGGGGACTGGGAAGGTTCGGTGGTCTTGTCGGGAGGCTCAGAGGAAGACTCAGAAGCGGAGTCGGAAGGTTCACCGGGTGAGCCGGTCTGCTCACCGCTCGACGAGTCGCTGCCGCTGGTGACCTGGCTGCTGGACGAGGGTGCAGCCTCTGGGCTGGTGTCGTCCGACGTACAGGAAACGAGCGCGCAGGCGGCAACTATTGGCGACAACCTGACCGCCCAACGGCGACGCTGCATGTGTGCTCCAAGATGGTGAACATGGCAGCACGGGAGCCGCCACCGACGGTTGTACAGCATCGCACCCGCACAATAAACGTTCGACTAGGCTCGCGCGAGGAGGTGGACCCGTGTTGAGGACTCGCCCACGACTTCGTGTGCTCGGTCCCTCAGATGTCGACGCCGTCCGCCGTGTCATCGCGCGAGACCCCGTCACCAACGTCTTCGTTGACCATCGCGTCCGGGTGACGAAGATGGAACCACGCTGGCTGGGCGGTGAGATCTGGGGATACGCGGAGGGCCGTGAGCTGGTCTCCATCTGCCATGCCGCCGCCAACCTCACCCCCGTGCAGGCGAATCGAGCAGCCCTCGACGCCTTCGCTGCGCGAGCACTGGACCAGGGGCGCAGGTGCGGCTCCATCATGGGCCTGCACGACGACGTGTCCACGCTGTGGAGGATGCTCGAGCCACGTTGGGGTCCGCCTCGATCGTTGCGAATGCGACAACCATTCCTCGTGCTGTCGCATGCTCCCAAGGTCGCAGCTTCGCCGGACGTGCGACGGGTCCGGCCCGACCAGCTGGACATCCTCTATCCCGCCTGTGTCGCCATGTACACCGAGGAACTCGGCGTCTCACCCGAGGCGGGTGGTGGGGCGACGCTCTACCGGGCACGTATCGCTCAGCTGATCGCCAGGGGTTTTGCGTTCGCGCAAATAGAAGAGAACGAGGTGGTCTTCAAGGCTGAACTGGGGGCCGTCACTCCGCATGCGGCCCAGCTGCAAAGCGTGTGGGTGAACCCGCGTCATCGGTCACAGGGGCTCGCCGCCGCGGGAGTCGCAGCCGTTTGCGATACGGCGCTGCAGGAGCTGGTTCCGGTGGTGTCCCTCTACGTCAACGAAAACAACGAACCGGCGCGCCGTACGTACGCCAGGGTGGGCTTTCATGAGACGTGCCGGTTCGCGACGATCCTCTTCTGACTGACCGGTGCGGCTGCTACCTGCTCAGCGTGGGGTGACCCGAACGATCTTGTCGTTGCCCCCACCATTGGCGGTGGTGACGAGTAGTGCTCCGGACGCCGTCTGCACGACCGACCGCAGCCGTCCGAAGTCGCCGTTCAGCACGTCTGGGGCACGCGTCCAGACCAACTTTGAGTTGGCGTCGAATTTCATGAAGACCAGCTTCTCGGCAGCGAGGGCGCCGACCGCAAGCGTGCCGCGGTATCCGCCCCACTCCCTGCCTCGAACCCACGTCGCGCCCGATGTCGCGATCGTCGGGGAGCCCGAACTCCACCGAGCGCCCCGTTGGCGCCCGGGCAAAGAGAAGTCCGTCATCGGCACGGACTCGTCGTAGCCGGGAGCGGGATCCCACCCGTAGTTGCCGCCACGGCTGAGGCGGTTGACTTCGTCGTCTCGGTAGGTGCCGTGCTCGACCGACCACATCCGGTCGCCGGGCCGAAATGCGAGCCCTTGCACATTGCGGTGGCCGTAGGTGTAGACGTAGCGACGGTCCCGGTCGGTGGCGCGCGGCCAGGGGTTCGACGGCCATGGTTTGCCGCTGAAGCGGTTGAGCCTCAGCACCTTGCCGTTCAGGCTGCCGAGGTGCTGTGGATTCGTGCCCACAGCGGCGTCGCCGGTTCCGACGTACATCGCGCCCTGCGGGTCGAAGCGGATTCGACACCCACCGTGTCTGCCGCTGGTGATGCCGATTCCAGTGACCAGGGGCTCGACCCGGCTGGCGTTGGTCCGAGCCTGGTTGAGCCGCCAGGCGATGACGCGGACTTCAGGGTCGCCGTCGGCCACATACCCCGTGCAGGTGTAGAAGCGGTCGTTACGTCCGACGTTGGGGTCGGCCGCGATGGACATCAGCCCCGTCTCACCCGAGGCCCAAAAGTTGGCCGGACGCCGGGCGAGTACTTCTCGATGACCGTTGGGCCGGCGGATCGTGATACGCAAAAGGTCCCGCTCTGTCACCAACCAGGCGCCGGTGGGCATAACGGCGACGTCCCATGGGATGTCCAGGTTTCTCATCGGCACCGTCGTCTTGAGCGCTGGCAGCGACTGGATGACTGCGCGACCGGGCTGGTCGA
>JACCSH010000121.1 GCA_013813125.1 Nocardioidaceae bacterium
GCACCGGGCCGACCTGGTGCAGACAGCGGTGACGGTCGAGCGCATGCGAGCCGGGCAGATCGAGGCCCTGAAGGTGCCCACTAACCCCCTCGACGTGCTGGCCCAACAGGTCGTCGCGGCGACCGCAATGGAGCCGTGGGACGCCGACGCGCTCTTTTCCGTCGTACGACGAACCGCCTCCTTCGCCACCCTGCCCCGATCGGCCTACGACGCCACCCTCGACCTGTTGTCCGGGCGCTACCCCTCCGACGAGTTCGCCGAGCTTCGGCCACGCCTGGTGTGGGACCGGGTCGCCAACACCCTGACCGGACGCCCCGGTGCACAAAGACTCGCCGTGACGTCGGGCGGCACCATCCCCGACCGGGGGTTGTTCGGGGTGTTCCTGGTCGGCGAAAAGGCGTCCCGGGTGGGCGAGCTCGACGAGGAGATGGTCTACGAGTCGCGGGTGGGCGACGTCTTCGCCCTGGGGGCCTCGAGCTGGCGGATCGAGGACATCACTCATGACCGGGTCCTCGTCTCCCCTGCTCCCGGACAACCCGGCCGCCTGCCCTTCTGGAAGGGCGACTCCATCGGCCGGCCGGCCGAGCTGGGAGCAGCGGTTGGTGCTTTCGTGCGCGAGGTGGCCAAACTCGCGCACCCGGAGGCGGTCGAGCGAGCGGCAAGCGCGGGCCTGGACACCTTCGCCGCCACCAACCTCGTCGCGTTCGTCGCCGAGCAGCTCAACGACACCGGCTACGTTCCCACCGACCGGCAGCTACTGGTCGAACGCTGCCGTGACGAGCTGGGTGACTGGCGGTTGGTCGTGCACTCGCCCTACGGCGCGGCGGTCCACGGCCCGTGGGCGCTGGCGATCGGAGCACGCCTGCGAGAACGATTCGGTATCGATGCCCAGGCGATGGCCGGCGACGACGGGATCGTCATCCGCATCCCCGAGACCGACGCTGAGCCACCTGGCGCCTCGCTAGTGCTGTTCGAACCCGACGAGATCGATGATCTGGTCACCAGTGAGGTCGGTGGTTCGGCCCTGTTCGCCTCCCGCTTCCGTGAGTGCGCCGCTCGAGCGCTGCTGCTGCCGCGTCGCGACCCAGGCAAGCGGTCCCCACTGTGGCAGCAGCGCCAACGATCGGCGGCCCTTCTCGAAGTGGCGAGCAAGTACGGCTCCTTCCCGATCGTGCTCGAGGCGGTCAGAGAGTGCCTGCAAGACGTCTACGACCTGCCCGCCCTTGTACAGCTGATGCGCGATATCGACGCCCGGCGCATCCGGGTGGTGGAGGTCCAGACGGCCACGCCCAGCCCCTTCGCCCGTTCGTTGCTCTTCGGATATGTCGCCTCATTCATCTACGAGGGCGACTCCCCGCTGGCCGAGCGCAAAGCAGCAGCGCTCGCGCTCGACCCCGCACTGCTCGGCGAGCTCCTCGGCCGCACCGAGTTGAGAGACCTGCTCGAGCCCGATGCTTTCGCAGATCTCGAGCGCCAACTGCAACGGCTTGACGATCGCCGGGTCAAGGACGCGGAAGGAGTCGCTGACCTCCTGCGCCTGCTGGGTCCCCTCACCCCGGACGAGATCGAGGCACGCAGCGTTGACGGTCCGGTCGCGCTCCGGTGGGCGGCTTCGCTGGAGAGCTCTCGCCGGGCGGTTCGCATCCGCATCTCTGGCATTGAGTACATCGCGGCCGTCGAAGACGTAGCCCGGCTGCGCGATGCTCTTGGCGTTCCGGTCCCGGTCGGCGTGCCCGAGGTGTTCACCGAGCCGGTAGCAGACCCGCTCGGTGACCTCGTGGCCCGCTTCGCCCGCACCCATTGCCCGTTCACCGCTGCCGCTTTAGCAAACCGATTCGGTCTCGGCCAGGCGGTCGCCTCCGACGCTCTCAAGCGGTTGGCCGCATCCGGCAGAGTCACCGAAGGTGAGTTCAGTCCGACCGGTCGGGGCATCGAGTGGTGCGACACCGAGGTTCTCCGACGACTGCGTCGACGCTCTCTGGCTGCCGCGCGCAAGGAGGTCGAGCCAGTCGAGCCCGCGGCCCTCGGGAGATTTCTGCCGGTCTGGCAGAACGTGGGCAGTCGGCTCCGCGGTGCCGACGGCGTGCTGACCGTGGTCGAGCAACTGGCCGGCTGCGCGGTACCAGCTTCGGCGCTTGAACCCTTCATCCTGGGCAGTCGGCTGGTCAACTACCACCCGTCGATGCTTGACGAGCTCACCTCAGCGGGCGAAGTTATCTGGTCCGGCGCGGGGGCGCTTCCTGGCTCTGATGGCTGGGTCTCGCTGCACATCGCAGACACCGCACCACTCACACTCCCCGACCTCGTCGACATCGATATCACCGAAAGGCACACGGCGGTAGTCGATGTGTTGGCGGCTGGTGGTGGCTATTTCTTCCGGCAACTGTCCGACGCGGTTGGCTCGACCGACGACGCCTCCCTGATCACCGTGCTGTGGGAGCTCGCTTGGGCGGGCTACCTGACAAACGACACCATCGCCCCACTGCGCTCCCACCTCAGCGGTGGACGTGCGGCCCATCGTCAGCGTGCCTCCGCTCCACGCGCCCGAGTACGCCGGAGGACCCTGACTCCAGGACGCCAGGTGCGGCCCAGTCTGCCCGCCCGCATGGGGCCGCCTTCGGTGGCAGGGCGCTGGGCACTGCTGCCCTCCCGTGAAGCCGACCCGACGCGTCGCGCGCACGCCGC
>JACCSH010000254.1 GCA_013813125.1 Nocardioidaceae bacterium
CTGTGACTTGGCTCTGTGACTTGGCCGAGGGCACTCAGTTCGCCGCAGGCACCTTTCTGAGTCGAGATGCTAAATCTGGGCCCCCACTCCCTCAACAGCCTCGGCTCCTACGCTTCCTTACCCAACCCTTGGCTTACAGTTTCGCTCACTGAACCGCCTTGGCTCGTACGACCGAGATCACCAACCGCTCGCAGGCCCACTCGCGGTCGCCGGCAGCTCCCTTCACGTCAGCATCGGCCCGGGCTGCTGCCTGGATGGCGATCGCGACACCGCGGGGCATCCATCCTCGCGACTGGGTGGCCAGGTACTTGAGCTTCCACGGCGGCACTCCGACTTCACGTGCCAGGTCGTTCTCACGAAGCCCTCGCGGCGCTGCCATGTACCGTGCCAGCCCCCGCAGTCCTGCGGCCACCGCGCTGGTGATGAGTACGGGATCCGTCTTGGCAGCGATTGCCCATCGCAACTGTTCGAGCGCCTCCTGCTCTTTGCCCTCGATGGCGGCGTCTGCGACGGCGAAGCCTTTCACCTCAGCGCGCCCGCCGAAGTATCGGCGCACCATGGTCTCCGTGACAGGCGCCCCTTGTGCATCGCCCGAGAGCTGGTCGGCGGCTCCTGCCAGAGCCCGCATGTCGTCACCCACCGCGTCGATGAGCACCGTGGCTGCCTTGGCGTCGATCTTCGACTTGTGGTGGCGGAACTCAGCGGCGACCCAGGCCGGTAAGTCCCACTTCTTCAGCGGTTGAACCTTGATCTCACTCGCGCCAGCGTTGCGAAGCTTGTCGAGCAGCGCCTTGCCTTTCATGCCGCCGGTGTGGTGGAGGACGAGTGCCACGTCGTCAGCCGGTTGAGCGACATAGCCCAGCAGGTCAGGTTGGACCCCTTCGGGGAGGTCTTCCAGAGTCCGCACCACCACGCAGCGCAGCGTCGCGAACAGGGACGGGCTGGTGATCTCGGCGAGCGCGCTAGGCCCCATCTCGGCTCCGGACAACTCAAGGAAGTCGGCGTCAGGATCGGCATGTACGACGGCAGCGCGAGCCGCCGCGATCGTGCGCTCGGCAAGGAACTCGTTGGTCCCCGTGATCAAGGTGGTCGACCCCAGAACAGCGGCTGCGGTGGGTTTGGCCATGATGCGCCAGCATGCCACGAACCGCCGACCGCGCGGTGGCCAACTACCGTCGGCTCATTGCTTGGACGTCGCGACCGCCAGGCCGTCGCCTCGAGCCACGACAGCGATGTCACCGTCGAGGTCGGTCCGGTAGATGTCAGCACCGAGGTGTTCGAGCTGTGCCAGCGTCTCGATCGAGGGGTGTCCGTAGTCGTTGTCAGCCCCAACCGAGATCAGAGCAACGGCGGCCTGCGTGCCAGCGATGAAGTCAGGGTCTTGGTTGCCTGAACCGTGATGCGAGACCTTGAGGACGTCGACGGTCAGGTCGGCGCCGGTGCGCAAGATGTCGAGCTCTTCTTCTGGCTCGGCGTCTCCCGTCAGCAAGAACGTGTGGCCCTGTACCTCGACCAGCATCACGACGCTTGCGTTGTTCGCCGAGTCACCTTCCTCCCCCGCGCCGAGGTCCTGCCCCGCTCCGACCAGGTGCGGGGTTCGGACGGGGCCTAGGACCTCCCAACTGACTTGCCCAATCCTCCTGCGCTCTCCGGTCACGGCGATCGTCACCGGAACGCCAGCCGCCGTTGCCACCTGACCTACCTCCGCCGCCTGCGCCTGCGGGTCGGGCAGCGGTGACACTGCTATCTCCGAAACAGGCCGGCCGTCCAGCACACCGGCCAGCCCGTCGACATGATCGGCATGGAAGTGTGTGACGATGACGAGTGCCACGCTGCGGACCTCCAAGTCATCCAGACAACGGTCGATCATGGTCGGCTCCGGGCCAGTGTCCACGACGACCACGGAGCCACGTCCGGCGTTGAGGACAAGCCCGTCGCCTTGTCCCACGTCGCAGGCCACCATGAGCCAGCCATCGGGGGGCCAGGCAACTCGGCCAATCGGCCGCAGGATCGCAACGAGGGCGACTACGACCACTGCGAGGCAAGCAAAGCGGCGTCGTAGCAGTTTCGACATCGTCACGACGCATCCCAGACACAGCAGGGCCAAGACTGAGACCCCGACAGGGGTGGCGGGCCATCCCATACTTGCGCCGGCGACCCCGGCCGTGTGATGGGCGACACTGATGATCCACCAGGCAGGTAGACCCGCGAGCCCGCCGCCGAAATGGCCGAGTGCGTCGCTCGGGATCGCCGCCAGGCCCGCGACCAGGCCGAGGACTGTCGCCGGCCCTACCGCGGGCGCAGCCAGCAGGTTCGCACCAACCGCGACAAGACTTACCTGGCCGGAGATGGCGGCCACAACCGGTGTGCACATGATCTGAGCTGCCAGCGGCACGGCGATTGCCTCTGCCATCGGCACCGGCATCCATTGGGCCAGAGCGTCTCGCCAGGGTGGTGCCAGCAACAAGATCCCACCAGTGGCCAGGGTCGACAAGACAAAACCCACCGACCGTGCCAGCCAAGGATCGAGGAGGAGCAACGCGATTACCGCTACGCACAACGCGCGCACTCCTCGTTGGCGTCCGCCGACTGCCAACCCAGCGAGCGCCACTAACCCCATCGCGGCGGCCCGCAAGACGGAGGGTTCCGGTCGCGCCAGCAGGACAAAGAAGACGACCGACAGAACGCCGACAGCAGTCAGCCCGTGCGCGCGTACGCCGGACCAACGGGCAATGAAGAGCACGAACCCGAGCACCAGGGTCAGGTTGGCGCCGCTGACCGCCAGTAGGTGCGTCATCCCGGTCGTCTTGAAGTCCTCTACCGCCTGGGGTGGCATGCCAGAGTCATCGCCATCGACCAACGCCGGCACGAGCGCCCGTTGCGCCGGCGGCAACGGTGAGGCTGCTTCAGTCAGCCCGGCCCGGACCCGACCGATCCCTGCGAATACCCAACTTGGCTGGGATGTGACGGTGGGGCTCTCGCGAGCAGACAAGATCCCGGCAAGGTCAGGACCCTCCGCCACCGACAACCGGCCCGACGTCTCCAGGTACTGACCGAGCCGGACCTTCATCCACGACTCGTCCGCGATGACCAGCAGTGGCGATCGCACCTGTGTCGTCTCGCCTCTCCCGGTGACCTGGCGAGCGCTGAGGCGGACCACGACGTACGCACTGAACCTGCCCTGACGCAGCACCGGATCGGTGACGACGACGCCTTCGACAGCTACCTGCGCTTGCTGCTTCGCCAGGATCGGCACCGGACCGACCTGGACGGCTCCCGCTCGCAGCCCTGCAACCGCAAGGCCGGCACCCGCAACCAGGAGGGCGCCAGCGGCCGCGATCCTCCACCGGCCCTCTCCGCCTAGACGGTCACTGGCGGTGGCGATCCTCAATCGGCCGTCAGCCCCCCGACGGTGACCGCTAGCCCACGGCCCGTGACCGGCTCCCCTCCACCCCCAGCAGAGCAGGCTGACCCCTACCGCGAGGAGCAATACTGCGCCCAACACTGCTCGACCGACTGGCCAGCCAAGCCCCATTGCGGTCATGGACCATGCTGCCACCGCGGCGGGAGCCAGCCGGAGATCGAGGCGCTCGCGGGTCATACATACACATACGCTTCGACTTCAGCCAGTGTGGCGTCGCCTATCCCGGAAACCTCGAGGAGCTCGTCGACCGCGGTGAACGCGCCGTTCTCGGCGCGCCAAGCCAAGATGGCGGCGGCTGTGACTGGGCCGATTCCCGGCAGAGTCTCGAGCTGCTCTGCGGTCGCACTGTTGAGGTCGACCCGAAGGGGTGTCGGCGTGCCGGCTATCGTCCCGAGACTTTCAGGGGACGGCTCCAGGATCGGTACCTCCAGCCCGACAACGATCTGTTCGCCATCGACCAGCAACCGCGCCAGGTTCAATGCCGCAATGTCGACTCCGGGGCGCACTCCTCCAGCTGAGTCGAGGGCGTCCGCAACCCGCGCACCGGCTGGAAGCTCGACAATCCCAGGTCGGCGCACTTTGCCGGCTACATCGACAATCACCGAGGCGTCGCTGGTTGGCTTTCCCGTCGTCGCTGCGGTTTCGCGCAGCGGCACCTGCGCCGGAAAGACGTCAGATGGCGACAGCGTGGTGGGCAACGCACGCTCGCTGGTGACGCTGACTGTTTCGGGTTCGGCGCGAAGGATCCACCATGCGGTGACCGCGACCAGCGCAGCAACCGTGACGGCAGCAAGGGTGACGTGATGGGTGGTGATGTCCCAGCGTCCATACTCCATCGCCGCCCCTTTTCGAGCCCGATGTCTGCCACCTCTTCCAGGAGTCGCGCGCGCTTCCTGGCGAACGCCGGCGCCGAGCCCTGTGAGCTCCGAAGCATCTGTTTCGTCGTCGCCCTCGGCCAAGGCCTCCTCCCTCGACACTGACCGGTTTCCGGCGGAATCGGTTTCAGCTCGCGAGCCGGTACTGAACGTGGCCGCCAGTGCATCAAGACGTCGCTGCGCCGCGGCGACCGCGTCACCATTGGCAGCGGTAGGTCGTCCGAACATGCGGTCACGCTAGAAGTGGAGCGTGCTGAACAACAGCCCGGTTAGGAGTCCTGTGGACAACTAGGCGGAGTCGTCCGGTTGTGAAGAGCCAGACCCTCCGCTGAGCTGCTGAGCACATCTCGGCGCCACCACGACCGCCAGCATGCCGGGGCCCACATGGGCTCCTATGACCGCACCCACCTGGGTGACCACAACGGAGTCGAGCTGAGACAGTCGCTGCGTCAGTTGGCTCGCCAAAGCTTCGGCGCCGGCGGGGTTAGCCAGGTGAGACACCGCGACGTCAACGTCGGTGTCAAGGGCTGCGCTCACGGCTAGCTCGAGCAGCCGATTCACTGCCTTCGCAGACGTCCGTACCTTTTCCAGCGCCACGATGCTTCCGTCCTCGACCTTGAGCAATGGCTTGACCGCGAGGGCTGAGCCCAACCACGCGGCGGCCACCCCTACTCGTCCACCGCGACGTAGGTACT
>JACCSH010000129.1 GCA_013813125.1 Nocardioidaceae bacterium
GCGAGCGTCGGAGGCCATGTCGTCGAGCGCAAGCGCAAGGTTCTCGCGAACGCTACCGACGAAGACATGGTGCTCCTGGGTCACGAGCGCTACGTGCCCCCGCAAGTCGTCGAGCGGCAGCTCTGTCATTGCTACGTTTCCCACCGTGACCGATCCGGCTCGAGGTGGGTGTATGCCGGCCAGGAGGCGCCCCAGGGTCGACTTGCCGGCGCCTGACGGACCCACCATCGCGACGCGTTCGCCGGGCGCGACATGCAGGTCCACCCCGTGCAGCACGTCCTTGTCGTCGACATACGCGAATCGGACCTCAGCCGCGTCAATGTGCTCGTGATCTGGGGTGCGTCCACTGACGCTGCGGTCGTCGGGCACGTAGGCCACCCCGAGCAGACGCGCCAAGGAGGTGGCACCGAGCTGGAGCTCGTCGAGCCAGGAGATGAGCCTGTCCACGGGGTCGATCAGAGCCTGGACGTAGAGGGTCGCGGCGGTGACGTCTCCGAGCGAGGCTTGCCCCTGCGTGTGCAGCCAGCCACCAAACAGCAGCGTGACGACGGTGGGGATGAGATAGCCGATCTCGACCGCAGGAAACCAGACCGAGCGCAAGAAGAGCGTGTAGCGCTCGGCCGCGTACGACTCCGCGATGTCGGCATCGATCCCGTCCAGGCGGCGTTGCTCGAGCCCAAGTGCTTCGACGGTGCGGGCACCCTCGGTCGTCTCGGCCAGACTCGCGTTGATGGCAGCGTAGGACGCCGACTCGCGGAGGTAGCCGTCCTTGGCGCGCTTGAGGTACCACCTGGTCGCGATGTACAGCGCCGGCACCCCGAGCACCAGCGGAACCAGCACCCAGACTCCCACCAGCAGACACGCGATGACGGTGAAGATCGTCGTGACCAGGGCGATGATCGTCTCTGGTACGGCGAAGCGAACCGACCACCCCAGCTGGTCGACGTCGCGTGACGTGCGGGTTAGCAAGTCGCCCGTCCCGGCCTTTTCGACCGTGCCGATGGGCAGCGCCAACGACTGTTCGACGAAGTTCTCGCGAAGCTCGGCCAACACCTTCTCGCCGAGTGTGGCGGACGCGAAACGCGCATACCGAGTCAGCACCGTCTGGGCGAGCAGGAACACCGCGATCGCGAGAATCGTCTTGTCGACGGTGGAGAGCGTGGTGCCCGTTGAGACCTTGCCGACCAAATCACCGATCAAGCGGGGCGCGGCCAGGCCGGCAAGCGCGGCCAGCACGTGCAAGGACACGGCTCTTGTGAGCTCGCGCGGATGCTGTCGGGCGAGCCGAGCGGCATACCGCCGAACCTGCTTGGCGTCGGCGATCGGGAGGAGCACTCTCATTCGTCTTCTCCTCTCGCCACGATTCGCCGGTAGCGCGGGTCGTCCAGCAGTGTCCGGTGGTGGCCGACGGCCACGACCCGGCCGTGTTCGAGCAGCGCCACCTCGTCAGCGCGGTCGAGCAGCAGGGGGCTCGCTGTTGTGATGACCGTGGTGCGCCCGGCGCGATGCGCGTGTAGTCGGTCTGCAATCCGGGCCTCGGTGTGTGCGTCGACTGCTGACGTGGGCTCGACCAGCACCAAAATGTCGGGCTCGGCCGCCAGGGCACGGGCGAGCACCAGGCGCTGTCGCTGTCCGCCGGAGAAGGCACGACCGCGTTCTTCGACCTCGGTGTCCAAGCCGTCCTCGAAGGTGTCGAGGACGTCGTCAGCTGAGGCGGCGGTGATGGCGGCGAATAGGTCGGTCTCGGTCGCTGTGTTGCGGATATCGAGCTCGTCTCGTAGCCGACCGCTGAAGAGTGTGGCGTGAGCGTCGCTGACCAGGATCGCTCGTCGTACCCACTGGCGCTGCAGATCGGCCAGCGGCACGCCATCAAGTTCGACGGTGCCAGCGGAGAACCTTCCGAGTCGGTCGGCCAGAGCGGCGGAGTCCTCAGGCGCCTCTGACACCACCGCCGTCATCCGACCCGGCCGGATGCGCAGACCCGACGCCCTGTCGACCAATTCACCGGTCGCGGACGCGTTCCCTGGTTCGCTGCGATCTTGCACGTCGGGGTCTACCGACAGCACCCGGCAGATCCGGCGAGCGGCGACCAGGCCCCGAATCAGCTTGTTGGCCACCTCGGTGCCGGTACGCAACGGGATCATCAAGAAAGCCGAGTAGCCGTAGAACGCAACCAGCTCACCGGTGGAGATCGTGCCCTGCACCGCGAACCGAGCACCCAGCCACACCACTACGACGATGAAGATCCCGGGCAAGAAGATCTGGAGCGCATCCAGCACGGACTGGAGGACCGCCACCTTCACACCTGCGGCGCGCACACGCTGCGACTCAGCCTGGTAGCGCCGGTGGAAGACTTCTTCACCACCGATGCCGCGCAAGACCCGCAGGCCACCCACGATGTCAGAGGCCAAGGTGTTGAGTTCGCCCATCATCTCCCGTTGGGCCAGGTTGCGTTTCTGCAGCGGTTTGAGCAACGGGCCGAGCAGGAGCAGCAGGCTCGGTACACCGATCAGCACAACAAGTCCGAGCGTCACCGAGCTGGTAAGCAAGATGGCGGCGACGACGAAGAAAGAGACGAGGGCACCGACTCCACGTCCCATGATCTCCAGCGCATTCCCGACGTGGGCCAGGTCAGAGGACCCGATCGACACGACCTCACCGGTCGAGATGCGCTTGGTCACTGTGGCGCCGAGACGCACCACGTGCCGGGAGACGACCTGCACGGTGCGGTACGCCGCAGTGAGCCAGTTGGCTACCGCGAAACGATGCCGCAGGATGCCCCCTGCGGCCTGTACAACGCCTACAGCCAAGAGGACGGCCGACCAGAACCACAGCCGTTCCAGATCCTTTGCCTCTACGCCCTCGTCGATCGCCCTGCCGATGACCGCGGGCATGACGGACTGGGCGACCATCCAGACGATTCCGAAGAAGATGCCGCCGAGCATCGTCTGCCATTGACCCTTCGCCACCCACCACAGGTACCGGAGAGGTGAACGCGCGTCCGGGACTCCGGGGTTGTCAAGGGGAAGTTGGCGCATAACTCCTTCAACGGTAGAGAGATTCGGCTGTCCGAGCGAACCAATTAGTCGCTCAACTCGACTGGGCTTGCCAGAATGGGGGGATGGCTGAAGTCAAGGACAACCCAGAACAGTCGCAGTACGAGATCTATGTCGACGGTTCAAAAGTCGGGCTCATGAGCTACCAGATCCGAGGCGACACCGTCACCACGCCGCACACCGAGATACACCCGAAGTACGGCGGCCAAGGGCTGGGTCAGCAACTCGTCAAGGAGGCACTCGACCATATCCGCGACACGGGGATGTTCGTGCGACCCACTTGCCCGTTCGTTCGAGACTTCATCGACAACACCCCCGAGTACCAAGAGATGGTGAAGCAGGCCGAACGGTGAAGCTACTCCAAGACTCGCTGCTCTTTCTCCACCTGGTCGGCTTCGGCGCCTTGTTCGGGGGTGCGTTTGTCCAGCTCCGCGACAACGCCCGAGTCGTCAACGCGGCCATGCTCCATGGGGCGCTGGTTCAGGTGGTGAGCGGAATCCTGCTCGTCGGGGTGATCGAGGGCAACGGCGAAGAGATCAACCGCACGAAGATCGCGGTCAAGTTCACGATCGCGTTGGTCGTGGCGCTTGTCTGCTGGGTCAACCGCCGGCGGCTCCGCCTGCCCAGCGGCCTCTTCTTCGCCGTCTTCGTGCTGACCGTGGCCAACGCCGCGGTCGCCGTCTTCTGGTAACCGATGTGGCGGAACAGCTGTCCTGACTTGAGCGGTCCGCGGAATCAGAGCTTTTCGACGGGTGAGTAGCGCAAGAGGAGGCGTTTGACGCCACCTGAACCGAAATCAACCGCGGCAACCGCCTTGTCAGCAACCCCGTCGACCGTGACAACGGTGCCCAGGCCGAAAGAGTCATGCATGACTCGATCGCCCGGCGCGAGCAACGGCACCGGACGGGTTCCAGCCGTCGGTTTGGCCGGTGGTAAAGCGCGGCGGCGGGCGGCGACCGCGCTTGCTGCTGCTGAGATATAGCTGCCGCTATGACTGGCGTAGCGAGACGACGCCGAGGAACTGCCCCACTGTGACTGGGCAGCTTCGGTTCGACGCCAGTCGAGCAGCAGGTTGGGCAGCTCATCGAGGAAGCGCGAGGGGGGGTTGTGCTGGGGAGCGCCCCAGGCGGACCGAACCATCGCCCGGGAGAGATAGAGTCGCTGCTGAGCTCGCGTCAGACCAACGTACGCGAGCCGACGCTCCTCCTCCAGCTCGGCCTGGTCTCCGAGCGCCCGCGCGTGCGGGAAGACACCATCTTCAAGGCCGGTCAGGAACACGACCGGGAACTCCAGCCCTTTCGCGGTGTGCAGGGTCATCATCGTCACCACACCGCCGGCCTCGTCGGCATCGGGAATCTGGTCGGAGTCGGCCACCAGGGCGACCCGCTCGAGGAACTCGGCCAGGGTCGCGTCATCACGCTCGTCGGCGAACTCCCGGGCCACGGCCACGAGCTCCCCAAGGTTCTCCACCCTGGTTTCGTCTTGCGGGTCAGTCGACGCCTCGAGCTCAGCGAGATAGCCGGTCCGCGTCAGCACCGAGTCGACGATGTCGTCGGGTCGGGCGTCGTCGCGCACCATCTGTTGCAGTGATGTGATGACGGCGACGAACGTCTCAATACACCGAAGAGACCGGCTGGAGATATCGGGTGCGTCTGCGGCGTTTTGGAGTGCTTGCCAGTATGACGTTCCGGCTCGCTGCGCCAGCACCTCGACGCACTGCTCAGTGCGCTCGCCAATTCCGCGCTTGGGCACGTTGAGGATGCGACGCAGCGACACGGTGTCATCGGGGTTGACGAGCAAGCGCAGGTAGGCGAGCACGTCGCGGACCTCACGGCGTTCGTAGAATCGCACTCCGCCGACAACCTTGTATGGCAGACCGACTCGGATGAAGACCTCCTCGAACACACGGCTTTGGGCGTTGGTTCGGTAAAAGACGGCAACCTCGCTCGGCAAGGCGTCACCCTCGTCGGTCAGCCGGTCGATCTCCTCAACCACGAACTGGGCTTCGTCGTGCTCGTTATCTCCGACGTAGCCGACGATCAGCTCTCCGTCGCCGGCCTCGGACCACAAGTTCTTGGGTTTACGGCTCGCGTTGTGTGAGATGACGGCGTTCGCTGCGGTGAGGATGTTCTGCGTCGACCGGTAGTTCTGCTCGAGCAAGATCGTCTTGGCGTTGGGGAAGTCCTCCTCGAACTGCAAGATGTTTCGGATGTTTGCCCCCCTGAAGGCATAGATCGACTGGTCTGCATCACCGACGACCATCAACTCAGCCGGAGCCACGGCTGGCACCTTCGGATCTTCTCCAGCGGATGCAACGGCTCCCGCCTTGTCGCCAGTCGCCGTCCGCGCGGAGGCACCCGCACCGCACAGTTCGCGGATCAAGACGTACTGTGCGTGGTTCGTGTCTTGGTACTCGTCGACCAGGACATGCCGAAATCTGCGGCGGTAGGTCTCGCGGACCTCTGGGAACGACTGGAAGAGGGAAACGGTGGAAAAGATCAAATCATCGAAGTCGAGAGCGTTGGCTGCACGCAGGCGGGACTGATACGCCGTATAGCACTCGGCAAACGTGCGCTCGAGATGGTTGTGCGCACGAGCGGCAGCCACCTCGGAGGCGAGCAGGTCGTTCTTTTGGTTGCTCACCCAGTTGAGCACGGCGCGAGGCGCGTATCGCTTGGGATCGAGGTCGAGGTCGCGGCACACGAGGCTCATCAATCGGCGGGAGTCAGCGTCGTCATAAATGGTGAAGTTGGCACCGAAGCCGAGTCGCGTGATCTCCTTGCGGAGAATTCGAACGCACGAGGAGTGGAAGGTCGACACCCACATGATCTTCACGCGGCCACCCACGAGTCCCTCGACTCGAGCGCGCATCTCGGCGGCGGCCTTGTTGGTGAAGGTAATGGCGAGAATGGAGCCTGGATGCACATTTCGCTCGGCCAATAGCCAAGCGATTCGCCGGGTGAGCACCCGCGTCTTGCCCGATCCCGCTCCAGCCACGACCAGCAAGGCTCCGCCTTGGTGCATCACGGCCGAGCGCTGCGAAGGATTCAGGTCCGCGAGCAGGTCGTCGTGGCTCAGGGCAGGGTGACGCCTGTCCCCTTCTGGGGTAGAGATCGGCGAGTCATCGGACCGAGACGAGGCCAAAGAGGGCAAGGAGAACAGCGATGACATGTCGCTTCACATGCTACGTGCAGGCACCGACAAGTCGGCTGAAGCTAACCGCAGCTGGCAAGGACAAGGCCACAAGAGCGGGGCTGTTCACGCTTTCGTGCACGTGAACGGCTGGAAGGCGAAACGGACGGGAAGTGGTCGCGTTCTCACGCAAGTGAACGGTTATGGGGTCAGACGGGCGGGTCTGGCGGGGCCGAACCTGGCAGCGGTTCGCCTCGCCTCTCTGTCTCGCTCAGAACCAGATGCCCTGAGCAGAGAAGTAAGGGGCTGGGTCGACAGCCGAGGCGAGGTTGGATGCGAGACGGTACTCGAGGTGGAGGTGGGAGCCGTAGGAGTTTCCGGTGTTCCCGACTCGCCCGATGGGGGTGCCGGTGCTCACCGTCTGACCAACAGTGACCTCGATCGAGCTCAGGTGGTTGTACCAGATCTGGTCACCGTTCTCGATCTGAATACGGATCTGGTAGCCGTAGGCGCCGTCCCAACCGGTCTGGACGACCGTGGCGTTCGTGGACGCGAGGACGGGCGTGCCGTAGGGAGCGGCGAAGTCCACTCCCGTGTGATAGCCGGACGACCAGTAGGGGCCCGCTTCGCCGAACCAGGTTGAGATCGAGTAGCCAGACACCGGTAACACCCATCCCGATGCAGCGACCGGAGGGGCCGCCGAAGGCGGGGGCGCGCTGGTAATGGTGTCGTCGGCCGCCTGACGCTCGGCTTTCCGTTCGGCCTGACGCTCGGCTTTCCGTTCGGCCTGACGCTCCTCTTGACGCGCCGCCTTCCTCTCGGCCTTCCTCTCGGCCTTCCGTTCGGCCTTCCGGGCAGCCTTCCGTTCCGCCTTCCGCTCAGCCCTATTGAGCTCGCCGGCGTAGACCTCCGCGTCGTCGGCGGCGGTCGCGAGGCTCTTCTTACGAGCCGCCGCTTGCCGTTGAGCAGCGGTCAGAAGGTTATTGTGCTTACCGAGACTGGGCCTACCGGCCGACCGGCTGATCTGGATCACATTGCGGCCATGAGAAGCCGTGGCAGAAAGTCGAGCTACGTAGGCGCCCTCGTGACCTGAGGTGGACACGGTCGCGGCGCTGGGCTCGCTCGATATCGCGTGGGCAGCCGTGGCCGCCCCGATGGCGGCTACGGTGAGGGCCGCGGCTGCGAGCATCGACGAGACAGAGGCTGTCGTGCTGTGCTGCGGCGCACGAGCCGACTTGCGACGACCTTGCGAGCGAGACGATGTGGACGAGTTGGCAGCTGAGCGGTTTGCCTGGCGGGTGCGGTGCGATTCCGCACGGTGGGACGACACGCCAAGTAATCCTCTCGAAGGTAACGGTTTGGACACGGAGCCCACGACGATAACGGAAATGCGAAGGGAAGGAAAACGCAAGGCCCCAACCTGCTCGGCCCGTGTCCACGTTGTTGGCGAATGCGCGGTATAGGGTGGAGCGCTCCGCCGTTAGAAGCGGTGCCGGGGAGTGAGCATCGGATCTTTGCCGCCGAGGTGAGCGGTGGTGAACCGACATACGATGTCGGCCAGAGACTCGAACACATCCCGGCCGGGTCACACCACATCACCAGAGGCGGTGAGCAAACGATGGCCCCAACTCGAATCGTCATCGCCAAGCCCGGGCTCGACGGCCACGACCG
>JACCSH010000145.1 GCA_013813125.1 Nocardioidaceae bacterium
AGTGCGGGGGCCCCCTGCGCAGGCCGACACAAGCCGACTGGCCGGTGTGCCGTTGGTGTGGAGCCGTAACCGAATCGTGGTCTTGTCCGCATTGCTCCACGCGGGCGCTGAGAGCCCCAGTCGTCGGGTCGCTGCGCACGGGCGAGGAGTGGGGACGCAGCTTTCCCGGCGTCCGGGTCCTCAACTCCGGTGGAGATCACGTGGTGACCAGAGTCGACCGAGATCCTGCCATCGTCATCGCCACCCCGGGTGCCGAACCGGTGGCTGAAGGCGGCTACCCCGCCGCCGTGTTGCTCGACACCTGGCTCACGCTGGCCCGACCCGGTCTGCGGGTCAATGAAGAGGCGCTGCGCCGCTGGCTCAACGTGGCGGCACTCGTGCGGGCAGGCGCTCACGGGGGGCGGATCATCGCGGTTGGGGAGCCCACGTCGCCGACTCTGCAGGCGCTGGTGAGATGGGATCCCGTCGGGTTCGCCTCTCGCTGCCTCGACGAGAGACGCTCCGCCCATCTTCCGCCTGCATCTCGGCTTGCCACCCTCACGGCTAGCCCGGAGGTCATCGCCGAGGCACTCAGTGGAATCGAGCTCCCGAGGGAGGCGGAGGTGTTGGGGCCGGTGCAGCTCGGCGACGGCGAGTTCCGCGTCGTGATACGGGTCCCCCGCAGGCGCGGGGCTGCTCTTACTCGAGCGCTGCAGCAGCTGCAGGCCGCGCGTAGCAGTCGAAAGCTGGTGCCGGTGCGGGTCCAGGTCGATCCGCTGGAGCTGGCCTGGTAGGACAACGGACCCGGGCCGGCCTCGGCGCGACTACACTGTCTCGGGCGTCGGAAGTTGGTGAGAACAGGGGAGAGTTCCTTGACTGTGCGTAGTATCCGGCTGTTCGGTGACCCGATACTGCGTAGTGCCGCCGCCCCGGTTGTCGACTTCGACAAGCAACTGCGTGAGCTTGTGCTCGACCTCACCGAGACCATGCTCGCCGCTCCGGGGGCTGGCTTGGCAGCACCGCAGATCGGAATCTCGCTACGCGTTTTCACCTACTGCGTCGACGACGTGGTGGGACATCTGGTCAACCCACAGCTCATCTTGAGCGACGACACCCAGACGGGCGACGAGGGCTGCCTGTCGATCCCTGGACTCACCTTCGACTGCACGCGCGCCCGTGGGGTCGTGGCTTCCGGGTTCGACATGTACGGCGAACCGCTCCTGATCGAGGGCACCGAGAGCCTGGCCCGCTGCATCCAACACGAGACGGACCATCTCGACGGGGTTCTCTTCGTGGACCGTCTCGACGCACAGACCCGAAAGGCAGCTCTGAAGGCAATCCGAGAGGCGGGCTGGAGCGGTTTGGCGAAGCCGAAGGTGTTGGAGTCCCCGCATCCGATGTTCGGTCGAGGATTCTGACGACGTGCGCCTGGTGTTCGCCGGAACTCCGGCGGCGGCGCTGCCATCGCTCGATGCGGTCGTGGCGAGCCACCACGAAGTCGTCGGCGTCGTCACCAGACCGGACGCGCCCGCGGGCCGAGGTCGCCGCCTCACGCCGTCCCCGGTTGCTGAAGCAGCGACCGCACGGGGAATCCAGACCGTCAAACCGCGGTCATCTCGCGATCCTGACTTCCTGGCGTGGCTCTCCTCGGTCGCCCCTGACTGCTGTCCGGTCGTCGCCTATGGGGGTCTGCTTCCTCCAGCGGTGCTCGACGTCCCACCTCGTGGCTGGCTGAACCTGCACTTCTCCGTGCTCCCTGCGTGGCGAGGGGCAGCGCCGGTGCAGTGGTCGATCCTGGCAGGTGACGCGGTGACAGGCGCCACGACGTTCCGACTGGTGGAGGAGCTCGATGCCGGACCCGTGTACGGGACTGTGACCGAGAGGATCCGAACCGACGACACCGCAGGCAGTTTGTTAGCCCGGCTCGCCGAGCATGGCGCGGGCTTACTCGTAGCCACCCTTGACGGCATCGAAGATGGCAGCGTGGCGGAGCGACCCCAATCTCAGTCGGGCGTCTCCTGGGCTCCCAAGCTCATGACCACCGACGCCCGTATCGACTGGGCTGCACCGGCGCTCGCCGTCGACCGACAGGTCCGTGCGTGCACGCCCGCACCAGGCGCCTGGACGGTGATCGCCGGACAGCGTTGCAGGATCGGGCCAGTGTCGATCCCCCCGGACTCCGCCGACCTGGCCGCCGGGCATCTACGGGTCACCAAGTCGCGAGTGCTGGTCGGCACTGCCACCCAAAGCGTCGAGCTCGGCGACGTACAGCCCGCTGGGAAGCCACGCATGCAGGCAGCGGACTGGGCCCGCGGCCTGCACGAAGTGCCGACCGCGGTCGGCACATGAATGCAGCCGGTGGGCATCCTCGACGGATTCGACCACGGACTCAGCTCGACATGGCCCGGAGGACGGCATACGACGCATTGCGCGCAGTGGACTCTTCGGACGCGTACCTCAACCTTGCACTGCCCCGACTGCTCTCCGAGAGGGGGCTCGCTGGTCGAGACGCGGCGCTCGCCACTGAGCTCGCCAACGGAACCGCTCGCCGCCAGGGCAGTTACGACTCCTTCTTGGCCAGCTGCGTCGAAGGAGGCACCGCTGCCCTGCAGCCAGAGGTGCTGACTGCGCTGAGGATGGGGGCACACCAGCTGCTCAGCATGCGGGTTCCGGCGCACGCGGCAGTCGGCACGAGTGTGGAGCTTGTGCGCGATGCGGTGGGGGAGCGACCGGTCCGCTTGGTCAACGCCGTGTTGAGGCGCATCGGTGGCCGGCCCTTCGACTCGTGGGTGAACTCGACGGCTCCGCGACGCGACGAAGATCCGGTCGGACACTTGGTAGTGCGCCACTCCCATCCGCGCTGGGTGGTGGCCGCCTATCTCGCCGCCCTCGGCGACCTGGGCTCGGTGGAGGACCTGCTGGTGGCGGACAACGTCGCGCCGGAGGTAGCACTCGTGGTGCGACCGGGCCTGATGGATGTGGAGGCGTTGTGCAGCCAGAACACGACGCCGGATGGCTCTGTGGCGAGTGCGGTACGACGGGGACGTTGGTCGCCGTACGCGGCAATCCTCGCAGGCGGTGACCCAGCCAGCCTGGCGGCCGTCCGGGGAGGTAGAGCCGGAGTGCAAGATGAGGGCTCCCAGCTGGCAGCGTTGGCGGCGAGTCGCGTGCCGGTCGCTGGTCGAGACACGAGATGGCTCGACCTGTGTGCAGGGCCCGGGGGTAAGGCGGCGCTGCTGACGGGGGTGGCGAGGGAGCGGGGGGCAGTCGTCATAGCGGGGGAGCGGCGCCCGCACCGTGCCAGGTTGGTCGGTTCTGCGCTGCGCGCCTATCCGGGCCCTCCAGCCGTCGCCGTCGCCGACGGCACCCGGCCGCCTTGAAGGGAAAGTACCTTCGACCGGGCTATCGTCGACGTCCCGTGTTCAGGGCTCGGTGCGCTGCGGCGCAGACCGGAGTCGCGCTGGCGACGCCAGCCGCAGGATCTGGAGGCTCTTGTCTCCCTGCAGGAGGCGCTACTTGCTTCGGCGCTCACATCCGTGCGGATCGGCGGGGTCGTGACCTACGTGACCTGCTCACCGCATCCGGCTGAGACTCGTGGTGTGGTCGACTCGGTACTGCGCGGGCAGAGCGACGTACAGGAACTGGACGCGCGAGTTGCCCTCCCCGGCGTACCCGACCTGGGTCGCGGGCCTCACGCACAGCTCTGGCCGCATCTGCACGGCACGGATGCCATGTTCATCGCTCAGCTGCGGCGCTGATCGGCCGCTGCTGGCTAGACTCGCTGGCCTCATGGCCATCCAGATCTCGCCCAGCATCCTCAGCGCAGACTTCGCGAATCTCGAGGCGGCGGCGGCATCGGTTCCAAGCGCCGACTGGCTTCACGTCGACGTCATGGACAACCACTTCGTACCCAACCTGACCGTCGGGGTGCCGGTGGTGGAGGCGTTGGCGAAGGTCGCCACCCAACCGCTCGACTGTCACTTGATGATCGAGGACCCTGATCGCTGGGCACCTCTCTTTGTCGATGCAGGAGCCGGCAGTGTCACCTTCCATGTCGAGGCATGTGCGGCTCCAGTGCGGTTGGCGCGAGAACTCCGGTCACTGGGCGCCCGCGCCGGAATGGCGTTGAAGCCAGCAACTGCCATCGAGCCCTATGCCGATTTGCTGGAGGAGCTCGACATGGTGCTCATCATGACTGTGGAACCCGGGTTCGGGGGCCAGGAGTTCCTCGACGTCTGCCTGCCCAAGATAGAACGGACCGCGGCCCTGCTGGCCGGCCATGAGGCGGACATCTGGCTGCAGGTTGACGGCGGGGTATCGAGTGAGAACATCGAGCGGTGCGCGGCGGCGGGCGCCACCGTATTCGTGGCCGGCTCGGCTGTGTTCGGCGCGGAGCGGCCCGATGACATGGTCAGACACCTGCGCCACCTTGGCGCACTCACCTGAACTGCGGTACAGAGGAGAAGAGTTGGCTGGGCGTGGCATCATGGCCACGTATGAGTTGACCAAGACGTGCGTGCTCCGGGGTCGGTGGAAGTCCGAACCGGCGGTGACAGTCCGCGAACCGACTGCTGCAAGGGAGTCGGCCGATCCGGTGGAACTCCGGAACCGACGGTTATAGTCCGGATGAGAGGTTGCACGCAGAGATCGGCATCGTCTGACCCGGGGCTCACCATGCGCGCGAAACCGGCGCACGCCCACCGAGCGGCTCGGCGTCGACCTCGCCGCCCCGGCAGTTCGCACCTGACACGTTCTGAGGAACGCGCTTGCTGGCGAGAGGATGGCGGAGATGGCGACGGAGCGGGAGATCGCGGCCATGCGCCGCGCGCTCGCAGTCGCGTCGTCACCGGGTGTGCCGCGAGGCCCCAATCCACGCGTAGGCGCAGTCATTCTCGACGCGTCGGGTGAGCCGGTGGCCGAGGGGTATCACCGCGGAGCGGGCACGCCACATGCCGAAGTCGATGCCCTGAACAGGGCGGGTGCCGCGGCCCGAGGGGGAACAGCGGTCGTCACGCTCGAGCCGTGTAACCACATCGGCAGGACCGGCCCCTGCGCCGAGGCGCTGATTTCAGCGGGGATCCGGCGCGTCGTCTACGCCCAAGCCGACACCAGCGACGTTGCCGCCGGTGGGTCGCAGACTCTCAGCCGAGCCGGCATCGACGTCGAATCCGGAGTTCTCGAGGAAGAGGCGGCGGCACTCAACGAGGCGTGGTCGTTCTCGCTGCGCCACCGGCGGCCAAAAGTCACCTGGAAGTTCGCCGCCAGTCTCGATGGACGCTCCGCGGCAGCCGACGGTACGTCGAAGTGGATAACCGGACCGGAGGCTCGACGCGACGTACACGTTCTGCGCGCTGAATGTGACGCCATCCTCGTCGGCACCGGAACGGCGTTGGCCGACGACCCGAGGCTGACGGTCAGACGGGCCGACGGTGAGGCAGTGTCCTTCGAGCTCCAGCCGTTACGAGCCGTCATGGGTCTTCGGGACCTGCCCGCTCACGCGGCACTTCTCGATGGCACGGCACCGACGATTCGGCTTAGTACACGAGAGCCCACCACGGCGCTGAAAGAATTGACCGCCGCCGGCTGCTCACATGTGTGGCTCGAGGGCGGTCCCCGCCTCGCGGCCGCCTTCCTAGGGGAGGGTCTCGTGGACGAGGTGATCGCATACGTCGCCCCCGTGCTCCTCGGATCAGGTCCGGCGGCGGTAGCCGACCTCGGTATCTCAACGATCGCCGAGGCTGTACAACTCGACCTGGTCGACGTCGCCCGAATCGGCGTTGACGTACGGCTTCGACTGAGAGGACCCAGCTGATGTTTACCGGAATCGTGGAAGAGCTCGGCCAGGTGGTGGGCCTCGAACGTCAAGGTGACGCGATTCGGCTTGCGGTCCGCGGTCCGCGAGTCGTGACAGATGTCCGGCACGGCGACTCGATTGCCGTGAACGGCTGCTGTCTCACGGTGGTGGAGTCGACAACCGACTCGTTCGTCGCCGACGTGATGCAAGAGAGTCTGGACCGGACCTCTCTCGGGTTGCTGAAACCCGGCAGTTCGGTCAACCTGGAACGAGCCGCGACCGTCTCCACCCGCCTCGGTGGCCACATCGTCCAAGGTCACGTCGACGGCACAGGCATCATCGTTGGTCGTCAACGCAGTGAGCACTGGGAGCTCGTGACGATCTCGATGCCGGTGGAGTTGGCACGTTATGTGGCGGTGAAGGGGTCGATCACCGTCGACGGGGTATCCCTGACGGTGAGCGGGCTGCAAGACGGCGCAGCGCCCTCCTTTGAGGTGAGCCTGATCCCCACCACGCTGGAGATGACCACCTTGGGGCAAAGGCAAGTGGGCGAGCTGGTCAACCTCGAGGTCGACGTCGTGGCCAAGTACGTGGAACGACTGCTGGGTCCCTCAGTGAGCGGTCCGCCCGGGGAACAGACCACCGACCTGGCATCTCACTCGACCAGCTCACGCGACGCCCAGGGCATCGCATGACCCCGCTGGGGCAGCCGGCCAGGTCGAACAGCTCCACGTTGAGGCTCGACTCGATCGAGCGTGCACTCGACGACATCCGGTCAGGCAAAGCGGTGGTCGTTGTTGACGACGAGGATCGTGAGAACGAGGGAGACATCGTCTTCGCGGCGAGCAAGGCGAATCCACAACTAGTCGCGTTCACCATCCGGTACTCCAGCGGAGTCCTGTGCGTGCCCATGGAGGGCTCCGCGCTCGACCGTCTCGGAATCCCGCTGATGACTCCACACAATCGGGAGCGGATGCGCACGGCGTACACGGTCTCGGTTGACGCACGAGACGGCATCAGCACCGGTATCTCGGCCTCGGACCGAGCCCGCACGATCCGGGTATTGGTCGACTCGGCCACCGAACCCTTCGAGGTTGTGCAGCCGGGTCACATCTTCCCGCTGCGTTACCGTGAAGGCGGAGTGCTGGTGCGCCCCGGTCACACCGAGGCATCCGTTGATCTAGCCCGGCTCGCCGGTCTGACCGCCGCCGGCGCGATCTCTGAACTGGTGAACGACGACGGCACGATGAAGCGTGGACAGCAGTTGCGCGAGTTCGCCGACGAGCACGAGCTGGCCCTGATCTCGATCGCCGATCTGATCAGGTATCGGCGGCGCCATGAGCGACAGCTGCAAAGGGTCGCGGAAACCCGGCTGCCCACAGAGCACGGCACCTTCCGTGCGCTCGGCTACCGCAACCGGGTGGACGACTCCGAACAGATCGCCCTCGTCAAGGGCGACATCGGGGACGGCGTCGACGTACTTGTGAGGATGCACTCCGAATGCCTTACAGGTGACGCCTTCGCCTCGCGCCGCTGCGACTGCGGACCTCAGCTGCGGGCTGCTCTGGCCGCTGTGG
>JACCSH010000152.1 GCA_013813125.1 Nocardioidaceae bacterium
GCATCTTCTCCGACTCGCTGCCCGGCAGGTAGCCGAGCTCTTGGCCCCCTACGGCGAAGAGAGGGCGGAACACGACTACCTTCTTGTGCTGACGCCGCTCCAGCACGGCCTCGAGTCCGGCGCACAGTGCCAGCGCGGACTTACCGGTACCAGCTCGACCGCCGAGCGACACGATGCCAATGTCGGGGTCGAGCAAAAGGTCGAGCGCCACTCGCTGCTCAGCCGATCGCCCTCGCAAGCCGAACACGTCGCGGTCACCGCGGACCAGCTTGACGCGCTTATCGGCCGTCACCCGCCCGAGTGCGCTTCCTCGTTCTGACAACAGCACCAGTCCGGTATGACAGGGAAGGTCGCGAGCTCTGTCGAGGTCGATGGTTCCTTCGTCGTACAAGCCGTCGATGTCACTGCTCGTGACATCCACTTCGGCCATGCCAGTGAAGCCGGACTCCACCGCGAGTTCGGCCCGGTACTCCTCGGCGTTCAAACCGACCGACGAGGCCTTGACCCGCATCGGGAGATCCTTGGATACGAGCGTGACGTCGAAGCCTTCAGCCCTCAAGCTGAGCGCCACTGCGAGGATGCGGGTGTCGTTGTCGCCGAGTCGGAACCCCGCCGGCAGCACCGAGGTGTCGCTGTGGTTGAGCTCGACGCGCAGGCTGCCGCCATCGAGGCCGATGGGCACCGGTGCATCCAAACGACCGTGCACGATGCGCAGTTCATCGAGGCTGCGCAACGCCGCCCGAGCGAAATATCCGAGTTCAGGGTGGGCCCGCTTGCCCTCGAGCTCGGTGATCACGACAAGCGGCAAGACGACCTCGTGCTCGTGGAACCGTTTCAACGCCGCCGGGTCAGCGAGCAGAACACTGGTGTCCAGCACATAGGTGCGCCTCCCGGTCTCCACCGGGGCGTTGGCGATGCTGTGCGTCGTCCGTGGCTTCTTCCCGCTGCTTGCTCGTGAGCTCTTCCTGGCGGTGGCAGTTCGTGCGTCGGCGCGGGCAGCAGCAGCCATGGGACTTCCTCAAGGACCGCGCGTGCATCACCCGCCCGGTCCTGGTTAGTAGGACCGGGAGCCTCTCGCCAGCGGGCACGCTGACAGCCCTGGTCGTCGATGCACGGTTGGCCTCCCGAGACGCAGGAAACGCTGCCTGTCGTCGAGTTCGACGCTACGACCCTTCCGTGTCGAGGCTATGGCGACACGCCCAACAGCCGGTGCCGTGCAAGGAGTCGACTGCTCAGGCGCCGAAGCGGCGGCTGCGGGCGGCGTAGTCGCGGATGGCGCGAAGGAAGTCGGTACGTCGGAAATCGGGCCACATGGCCTCGCAGAAATAGAACTCGCTGTGTGCGCTCTGCCAGAGCAGGAAGCCTGACATGCGCTGTTCGCCGGAGGTGCGGATCACCAGATCGGGGTCCGGTTGGCCGCGGGTGTACAGGTGCTCGGCGATGTGTTCGACGTCGATGAACTCAGCCAGCTCCTCGATCGTGGTCCCTTGCGCGGCGTGCTCGTGCAACAGGGATCGTACGGCGTCGGCCAGCTCGCGTCTGCCGCCGTACGCCACGGCGATGTTGACCGTCATGCCCGCCACGTCACCGGTGGATTCTGCCGCCGTCTTGAGCCTGACGGCTGTAGCGGCAGGCAGCATGTCGAGCGCACCCACGGGGTTTATTCGCCACCGACGCTCCGCGGCAAGCGTGTCGACAAGATTCTCGATGACCCGCATCAACGGCTCGATCTCGTCCGCAGGTCGGGTGAGGTTGTCGGTCGACAGCAGCCACAGGGTGACGACCTTTACCTGCAACTGGTCGCACCAACCGAGGAACTCCTCGATCTTGTCAGCACCGGCGAGGTAGCCGCCGGAGGGCTCTTCACCGAAGGCTTTCGCCCAGCGGCGGTTACCGTCGCACATCACGCCGATGTGCTCGGGGATGCGATCGGGGGTCAGTCGGCGCATGAGGCGGCGTTCGTAAACGTCATAGGCAAGTGACCACACCGACGCCACGGGACGCTCCCTCGATTGTGACGACACCTTCGGGGGGATTGCCGCGCTCGAGGCGCTGGCAACCCTACTTCTTCGTTGAGGCTACCGGTCTCGGCTTCCAGTTACCCGGATTACTGAGTTCTCGGGCGACCACTTTTGGAGCCCATTACGGTAGCAGTGTGGTCAGTCATCCGGGTGAACTGCTCAAGGAAGCAGCGCGTGACATCAAGCCCAAGCTCCGCGGCTGGCTGCACCTGGCCATCTTCCCGATCAGTCTGGCCGCCGGAGTCGTGTTGATTCTCCTGTCTCCCGACAGCACCACCAGGGTGGCCTCAGCGATCTTCGCGGTGTCGTCCACCTCGCTGTTCGGCGTATCGGCGCTGTTCCATCGCGGACAATGGGCTCCCCACTGGCATGGCGTGCTGCGGCGACTCGACCACTCCAACATCTTCTTGCTGATCGCAGGGACATACACGCCGTTTGCCCTGATGCTCCTCGATGGAGCAAGTGCCCGGTTGCTGCTGACCTTGGTTTGGGGCGGCGCCCTGCTCGGCATCGCGTTCCGGGTTTTCTGGATCGGGGCGCCGCGCTGGCTCTACTTGCCGATATACATCGGGCTGGGATGGGCGGCGGTCTTCTGGCTCGGTGACTTCGCCCGCTCAGCCGGGCCTGTGGTCGTAACGCTGATCGTCGTTGGCGGACTGCTGTACTCGCTGGGCGGGCTGGTCTATGGCCTGCGTCGGCCGAACCCGATCCCTCATTGGTTCGGCTTTCACGAGGTATTCCACAGCTTCACGATCGCTGCCTTCGCCGTCCACTACGTCGGCATCTCGATGATCGTGTACGGCGCCCGCTGACACTGCGACCCTCGGCCGATGTCGGGTTCGCTGAGCATTGACGGATTGCCCGATTCGGCGTAGCTTGCCCGCAGATCTGCTGTCGTGCGATGTCCCGAGATGAAGCGAGTAAGCGATGACACGGCCTGGTATCGGTTCTGGTGTCGGCAGCGTTTTGCTGGTCGGTGCAATCGCGCTTGCGCCGACCGCATATGCAGCGGTGATCTATGGCACCCCCGGCGACGATCGCCTGGTCGGGACGCCGGACAGAGACGAGATCCGCGCGCGGGATGGAGACGACCGAGTGCTTGCCCGCGGCGGAAGGGACCTGGTGTTTGGTGGACGAGGTAACGACACGCTGAGGGGAGGCCAAGGCTGGGACGACATCTTCGGTGAACAGGGCAACGACGTCCTCCTCGGGAAACGGGGCATCGAACATCTGATCGGTGGAAGGGGGGACGACGTGGTCGAGGGCGGCAGGGGCCACGACATCCTTGGCAACCCGGCGCCGAACTACGGCTTCGAGGGTGACGACATCCTGCGCGGTGGCCAACTGGCCGACTTCATTGTGGACGACAAGGGCGACGACGTCCTGTACGGCGGCCGGGGCAAAGCCGGTGGTCCGAACCTCTTCTACATCGAGTACCTGTCCTCCGGACGGGGCGCAGATCAGGTGCACGGCGGGCCCGGCCCTGATTGGCTCATCCCGGGAGAGGGCGCAGACCTGGTGTACGGCGGGCGCGGCCCCGATGAGATCGGGCTGCGTAGGGATGGTCGCCCCGACGTCATTCGCTGCGGAGCCGGGAACGACGTCGTCTCCTATGGCCAAAGGGATCGCCTCGACATCCTCTTCGCCTGTGAGAAGGTCAAGACCGCCCAATAGCCTATGCAGCTGCGGTCACCGTGGAGTGGCGCCTGGACATGAGTTAGCCGTTCCCTACCGGACGGAAGTCGGATGCTCGCGACGCATCCTCTTGTGGCTCGGCGGCTGAGCCGCTCTCAGCGAATGCGGTCACGAGTACGAGCAGCAGGGCATACGCGGCCAGGCCAGCGGTGAACCATCCAAAGTGCGAGCTGCGGTTGGAGGGGATCTCCTCCTTGAAGACGTTGAGCAAGATGCTGCCCGCGAGAAAGGCAGTGAGCACGCTGACCACGACTGAACTGGTCGGGGCGAACAGAACAGCGAGGCCCCAGCCGACCACTAGGGCGGCTGCGAGCAGCAACCGAGGGGTCCACCGATCGAACATGTCGCCGTAGTGCTCCTGGAGTCCTCGGTCGGTCAGCACGAAGTGGAGTGCCATTGCCCCGGTGAAGAGGGCCGCGAAGGGGGCACTGATGCGCCAATCCAGCGGCAGCGTGTAGGCGATGATGGCGTTATAGACCGCGAACGCGGCCAAGTGGAGGCGAAAGACTCCCCGGCCGCCCCGGCCACCGGTGTCGGACGCAGTCGTCGTACGGTGACTGCCCTGGTCGGTGCTTTGCTGGGCGCCTGCGCTCTGCTGCGACCGCTCGGCCAGCCGCTCGAACCCGTAAAAGACCAGAAAGCCCAGCAGGGCGACAAGGAAGATCTCCAGACCGAGAAGGGGGCTCACTTCATCCTCCTCCTGAAAGAGCTCCCGTAGCTCGCTGTTGCCTTGGGACAGCTCTGGAAGGAGGTGCAAGAACACGTAAGAGACGGCGATTCCCCCGGCAAAGGATGCAGTCGCATACTCCGGGACGAACGGGAGCCGGCGGATGCGAGGCGCGAGCAGATGGAGGGTCGCCAGGAACACGACTGACATCAGGCTCAGGGTGACGCTCACCGCACGTCTGCCGGAGCCGTCACCGGGAGGTCGCAGACGAAGTGGTGGCACACGTACGCCGCCGCCTGGCCATTGACCATCGTCCGGTGTCGCAGCAGCGGAACCGCGTCGTCGCCTTCGGTGTCTGTCGGCTCGGCGCCTTGTGCGACCACCACGCCCGGATGCGACAGCCGGTACGCCGCCTGAACCAGTTCGCGGCGTCCCTGGTCACCGTCGGAGCCTACGACCGCAACCTGGCGGGGTCCGTCGAGCAGTGCCTCTCTCGCCGACAACGTCAGCCCCGCGAAACGAGCGGCCCGCTCCGCCAGGCCACTCAGTTGCTCGAGCAACGCCACGGCGGCTTCGTGGTAGCTGTTGGTGCCAGTCAGCCCGAACATGCTCAACAGAACCGTCGCGGTCATTCCCTGGCCGGATGGAGAGGCGTTGTCGGCGGGGTCCTGGGGCCGCTTGAGAAGCGTCTCGGCATCGTCAGCGGTGTCGTAGAACCCGCCTCGACCGTCGGGAAAGCGGGTGAGCATCTGGCTCACCAGCGCCGTTGCCCGATCGAACCAGTGCCGCTCACCGGTTGCTCCGTAGAGCGCGAGAAGCCCATCGGCGGCACAGGCGTAGTCCTCAAGGACTCCAGCGGGCTCCCCAACAGCCCCGCCCCGCGAGGCTCGCCGCAGCTTGTTGTCCTCCATGAGATGTACGTCGACCAGCAGCTGCCCTGCCGCCGTCGCCGCTTCGAGATAGCGGGGTTCGGCAAGGATGACGCCGGCCTCCGC
>JACCSH010000171.1 GCA_013813125.1 Nocardioidaceae bacterium
GGCTGACTTGCAGTCGTGCGGGGACCGACCGGTCCGCCTGAGGATTCGTCGTCGACCACACGCTGACCTACCACCCGGACGACGACGAAGAGCCCGGCAACCAGCACCAGCAGAAACAGCGCGACCAGGGCGATGACAACCGGCATGTGCATGTTCATCGAGTCGAACACGAGCAACCTCCTTGTTTCTTCGATGCTAAGCCGGAAGTGGCCCGCTCAGGCCGCGATTGACATTACGGAACGCTTAACCCCAATCGCTGAAAAGTGCGGGTAGGGGCGGATCTCGAAGATCCGGTCATCGGCCGGCGCGGGGGCGCCGCGGCCATCGAGATTGCTGGTCGTGAACCACAGCGTGTCTTGCGGAGTGGCCACAACGGTGCGAAGTCGGCCATATTTCCCGGTGTAGAGGGCTTTCGGCTCGCCCAGGCTGCCTTCACCAGACACCGGAACCTGATAGAGCCGCATCCCCTTGAGCGCCGCTACGTAGAGATTGCCGTCGAAGTAGGCCAGTCCGGAAGGAGATGCCTCGCCGGTCTCCCACTGGATCAGCGGGTCCGTGAACTCTTCACCTTCAGTGATGCCTTCGTCCTCGGGCCAGCCGTAGTTGTTGCCGGGCTCGATCAGGTTGAGCTCATCCCACATCGTCGAGCCGAACTCGGTGGCCCAGAGCCGGTCATCGTCGTCCCAGGCGATGCCCTGCACGTTGCGGTGACCTCTCGTCCAGACGGGCGATGTCGGGTCAGGGTTATCCGAAGGGATCGATCCATCTGCCTGGATCCGCAAGATCTTGCCGCCGAGTGAGTCCGGGTCCTGGGCGAGCGCCCCGTCGCCGGTCTCGCCGGTGGTGACGTAGAGCATGTCGTCGGGACCGAAGGCGATGCGACCACCGTCATGGATTTGGCCAGCCGGGATTGCGGTCAGAAGAGGTGCAGCGTCGCCGAGGCTTTCGCCGTCGTACGTCATGGCGACGACCCGGTTGTCGTCAGCTGTTGTGATGTAGGCGTAGATGGTGGAGTCGTCATCGTAGGTCGGTGACACTGCGAGACCGAGCAACCCGCCCTCCGATGTGGGCACGACATCAGGGACGGTGCCGACCTCAGTGACCGTGCCGTCGGGGTCAAGTCGCTGGATGGTGGCGTCGTCTCGCTCAGCGATCAGAGCCGACCCGTCCGGGAGGAAGGCGATCCCCCACGGCACCTCGAGGCCTTCGACGATCACCCGCGGGTCGAGGTCTGGCCGGCGGGGCTCCGCGGGCGACGATGATGTGCTGCCCGAAGGTACGGGGTCGGGGTCGTCCTTACTCGTAGCTGGCGCGCTCGGTGTCGGATCTGCTGCAGGGTCGATGTCGGGCCCCGTGCACGCCGAGACGGCCGTGAGGAACAAGGCAGCCACAATCATTGGTGCACGCATGCCCGCCAGATTAACCGGTCGCGGTCGCGTAGCGCGGTGGCTGAGCTCATCTGGATCTGGGTGTGGACACGGGCATCTCACCGCCCAGCGCCTCCCAGAACGCTGCCCGGACACCGTTAGCCCCCCAGGCGTTGGGCTCGATGATCTGGCAAAACCACAGGTCTCGATCAGCGGGTCGGGGGTCGCGTTGAGCCGGATTCCCACGCGAGAGCCCGTGGCCGAGGAAGTGCCCGTGAATGTCTGCCACTGCGCCGCCGGATTCCAACGCGACTGCAGATAGCCCTGCATTGAGCTGAGCCAGCACCTCGGTGACATCGGGCCAAGCAGGCAGTCCGACGCTCGCGGTGTCCCCCGTGCCATCACTGGGGTCATAGACCGTGCCGACAACGACTCTTGCTCCAGGTTGCGCCACTGCTCTCAGCCGGTCAAGCACGTGACGCAATCGAGAAGTGACCGTGGCGATCATCTCGAGGGCGGCCCGGGTATCGCCGTAACACGACAGCACGTCGTTTCCACCGATGGTCAACGAGACGATCGAGGGATTTTTTCCTAGGTGCTCCAGCCGTGGCAACTGGTCTGCCAGCAGAGTTGTCGTGGTGCCACCATCGGTCGCCAGCAGATGCCACGGCATCCCGCCGAGGTCATAGCCCCGCCACGAGGGAAAGTCGTCATCTCGGTTGCGGGCGAGCAGGCTGGCGGCGCCCCGCCCGGCGCCCCCGGCGTACTCGTCGATAGAGATCGAGTCGCCAAGAGCCACATACAACGGCGTGGGTTCCTGCGGGTTCACCGAGTTTGATCCTCCCTCTTGCGGGAACGGTATCTCCGAACTCGTCATACATCTCGGCCGCCGGTGAGGAGCCGCGCTGGCCACAAGGAGGAAAACAATGACCACCAAGGTGGAGAAGTCGATCACAGTCGACGTGCCGATCAGCACGGCATACAACCAGTGGACCCAGTTCGAGGACTTCCCCCAGTTCATGGGTGGTGTCCAGCAGGTCGAGCAGCTCGGCGACCAGCGGTTGCGCTGGGTCGCAGAGATCGGCGGGGTGAAGCGCGAGTGGTATGCCACCATCCTCGAGCAGCGACCCGACGAGAAGATCGCATGGGCTGCCACCGAGGGCGCGACGAACGCCGGCGCGGTGTACTTCTTCCCAGCCGGTGCCGCGCAGACGTCGGTGCGGCTCGAGCTCGAGTATGAGCCTGAGGGCATCGTCGAGAAGGTCGGCGACCAGCTGAACATCGTGGAGAAGCAGGCAGAGTCCGACCTCGAGAAGTTCAAGTCGTTCATCGAGAGCCGCAACGTCGAGACCGGTGGCTGGCGCGGCGACGTCGAGGGCCAGAC
>JACCSH010000174.1 GCA_013813125.1 Nocardioidaceae bacterium
GCGGCGCTACCGTTCGATGACACTCTTGTCCACGAGCCACCGCACGAGCCGGCGCTCGAGCGAGTCTTGGAGGTCGTAGCGGATGCGTGATGTGCTCGACAAGCTGCTGCCGTGGTGGCAGTCAGGCGAGCCAGTCGCCGTCGCCACCGTGGTCGCTACCTTCCAGTCAGCGCCTCGCCTGCCCGGAGCCTCGATGCTGGTAGGTCCGAGTGGTGAAGCGGTTGGCTCGGTGTCTGGCGGATGCGTCGAGGGAGCCGTTTACGAGCTGGCCCAGCAGGTGCTCACCAACCGGGTTCCGAGCCTGCAGCGCTACGGCGTGAGTGATGCGGACGCCTTTGCAGTTGGACTGACCTGCGGCGGCATCCTCGACGTCTTTGTCGAGGTCATCGATGCGGAGAACTTCCCTGAGCTGGGTGGGGTGGCAGCAGACATCGAGGCGGGAGAGCCGATTGCGGTAGCCACGGTCGTCGCCCACGACGAGGCCGCGTGGGTGGGGCGTCGGCTGATCATTCGCCCCGAAGGTCGGGCGGAGGCGGTGGTGGGGTCGCTTAGCTCGTCGCGAGCTGACGATGCCGTGTCGGCCGACGCCCGCGGCCTCTTGGCGGCCGGACGTAGCGAGACGCTGCACTACGGCCCCGATGGTCAACGGCGCGGTGACGGTATGGCGGTGTTCGTTTCGTCGTACGCACCCAAACCTCGGATGCTGGTCTTCGGCGCCATCGACTTCGCCGCCGCGGTCGCGCGGGTCGGCTCCTTCCTCGGCTATCACGTAACGGTGTGCGATGCGCGACCTGTGTTCGCGACCGAGTCGCGCTTCCCCGAAGCTGACGAGGTCGTGGTCAAGTGGCCGCACCGGTTTCTCGCCGAGGAGGTTGCTGAAGGCCGCGTCGACGGCCGCACTGTCATCTGCGTTCTGACCCACGATCCCAAGTTCGACGTGCCCGTGCTCGAGACCGCGCTGCGACTCCCCGAGGTGGCGTACGTCGGAGCGATGGGTTCTCGCCGTACCCACGACGACCGGATGGCGCGCCTGAAGGAGGCCGGGCTGACCGACGACGAGCTGGGCCGGCTCTCCAGCCCCATCGGACTCGACCTGGGGGCTCGAACCCCTGAGGAGACTGCCATCAGCATCGCGGCCGAGATCGTCGCGGTGCACTGGGGCGGCCGCGGCAACCGCCTGTCCATGGCCGGCGGGCCGATCCACCACGCTGAGCACCGCGAGTGACTCGAGATCGTTCACATGAACTGTTATGCGACCGGTTTTCGCGCTGGATGCCGTGCTTCAGTGCACATGAACGGTTACGGTTGGTTGGGGCCGACGCCGCGGCGGGCGGCCCAGCGGCCTCAGGTACGGATCTGGCGCGGGCGGGTCAGCCGGTCGAAGGCTACGGCCCCGAGGCGGTGACCTTCGGCAGCGCGCCCAAGTGGGCAATCACGGACCCCGACAGCGAACAGACCCATCGTGGGTCAGCGCCCAGCTCCGGGTCGATCGTCAGGCTATGCTCGGTCGGGTCCGGGCAGCCGGAACAGACCGGCCAACGCTTGGACTCCTCGAACAGGGAGTCCTGTACGTCTTGGGCAACCAGACCGTCGACGTACTCCCAGCCCTGCGGCCACTGCGAGAGCCACCACCGCCGCTCCGCCACACAGTCCTCGACTATCGAGACGGTGTGCGGATCGACGAGATCTTGCGCTGCGAGGTCGAGCAGCACAAGTGCTCGGGCCTGCAACAGCGGGTCTCCCGACGTCATGGGATCCATCCTGGCACTCTGGTCAAGTGACCAATCCGTCTGTCAGTGGACGTGGCGCCGCACCGGCGAGCTCGCGGTTGATCGAGGTTGTCGCGCTGCATCCCGGCGACGCCGAAAACGCGCAGGAGGGCGGCGCCGACCGCATTCAGCTGTGCGCCTGGTCCAATGGTGAATCCCGGTCCGTCGAGCCCGCCGTGGTGAGCGCGGTTGTGCGGGCCGTCGACCTGCCGGTGCGTGTCACCTTGCGACTCTCGAGCGGTTTCACCACTTCGGGCGGCGAGTTCTCCCGGCTGGTCGGGCTGGCCAGCAACTATCTCGCACTCGGTGTCGAGGGTTTCTCGTTCGGCTTCCTGACAGCAGACCTCGAGATCGACGATGACGTATGCCTGGCGCTTGTCCGAGAGATCGGCGATGCACCATGGACCTTCGACCGGGTCTTCGACTCTGCCCTCGATGCGAACCGTGCCTGGCGGCGGGTTCGCCAGCTGCCCGGGCTCGACGGTATCCACACCTCCGGCGCTGTGCGCGGCATGGATACAGGTTTCGACGATCTGCTCGGAATGGCCAAGAGCGATCCGACGTTCGCGGCTATAGCGATTGCCGCAGCGGGGACCCGCCCCGAGCATGTCCCTTGGCTGATGCGTGCCGGCATCACCCGGCTGCATCTCGGTGCTGTGGTGCGGCCAGGGGGGACCTGGACCAAGGCACACGTCGACTCGGGTTTCGTACGGTCATGGCGCCGACTGCTCGACGATGCCCCTGCCAGCCTGGCCCGCGCGTCTGGCTCAGCCGGCTGACGCGTGGCCATTTTGATCGACCCGCCGGTGTGGCCTGCGCACGGCCGGCTGTGGTCCCACCTGATCAGCGACGCCTCGTTCGACGAGCTACACGCCTTCGCAGCCGCGTCCGGCGTGCCCCGGCGCGGGTTCGAGCGCGACCACTACGACGTACCCGCATCGTCTTATGAGGCGCTGGTGGCAGCGGGAGCGATTCCCGTTTCGTCGAGAGAGGTCGTACGACGTCTGGCGGCCAGTGGCCTCCGCAGGCGCAAAGCCGATGTGATGGCACCTCGGGAGCCGGGTCGTGAACTGCTCCGACCACCCCGGCTGCATCCGGGTGACGAGGTGGCGGTGGTGGCGACCGCGGGTCCAGTCCTGCCCGAGCGGCTTGCCGCTGGGGTCGCACGCCTCGAGGCGTGGGGATTGCGGGTGCGGATAGCGGAGCACGTGCTCGACCGTCATGCCCACCTCTCCTACGTGTCTGCCAGGGACGCGGACCGGGCGGCGGACTTCTCCGCAGCATGGATGGACACCGACGTGCGGGCCATCTTCACCGCTCGTGGTGGCTTCGGCACCCAACGCGTCCTCGACCTGCTCGACTGGCGGCGACTGGCCGAGGCCGAGCCCAAGGTGATTGTCGGGTTCTCCGATCTCACTGTGCTGCACCAGGCGGTGGCGGCTCGCCTTGGCCTCGCCACGGTGCACGGACATGTCGTGACGTCCCTCGGCGCAGCGGCCGGTGACAGTGACGAGCGGCTGCGGAAACTGTTGTTCGAACCGGACACGGTGGCTGACCTGCTGGGAGGAATTGAAAGCAACACCTGGGTCTCCGGACGGGCCGAAGGCATCCTCGTCGGAGGCAACCTCGCCATGCTGACCGCGGAGCTTGGGACCGCCTTCGACCGTCCGGCGAGGAACGCTCTTGTGGTGATCGAGGACATCGCGGAGGCGCCACACCGCATCGACCGCCAGCTAACCCAACTCCAGCGGACAGGCTGGTTCGACGGTGTGCGGGCGATCGTGCTCGGCGCGTTCACAGACTGCGGTGAGGAGGCCGAGGTGGATGCGGTACTGCGTGAGCGACTCACCCCGCTGGGCGTTCCGGTCCTGGCCGGCATCGACTTCGGACACACCCCTAGCACCATCAGTGTTCCCCTCGGCGTGCTAGCCACGTTGGATGCCGATGCTGGTTCTCTCACCCTGAAGAGGCCACCGCTGCTGTGAGGCTGGGATAGCGACTTCGTGACTGAGCCGCTTCTCGTCTGCTCCGTTGTGAACTTTGGGTCGCTGGGCGGACTTGCGTTACCACCCCAGCTAGTGAGCACTTGGGTCAACCGCGGCCCTGATGAGCTGATGCCAAACAAGGCTTTGGGCTACCTGCGCCGGCTCAGGGAGCGGCGTTGGCTTCGAGGGACGTGAGCTCGGCCTCGAGGTTGGTTCGCGCGGCGGTCTCCCACGAGGCGCCGATCGATGTACGGAACAACGCGGGAAGGTTGAGCAACTGAGACAGTACGGCGATCCGGGCGACCCGCCAGTCGTCGTCGCCGACGTGGGCGTACTCCTGTCGGACGGCGCACACGTAGGCGGTATAGCCATCGGGTCCGCTGGCGAGGATGCTGAGATCCGCGTCGCAGAGAACAGCCCCGTTGCTGTCGCCGCCAGCCGGATCATGCGTTGCGGTCAACCGAACCAGCCGCGCCACCTCGGCCACCTGGTGGAGATCCAGTTCGACCTGGCGCAGAGTCGACTCGGCCAGCTGCGCAGACTGCTCCTCGTTGTCCGACCGGTGCACGTCGTACACGGCGTCGTGAAACCAGGCGGCCAGCTCAACGGCTACTAGGTCTGTCGCCTCGGGCGCCAAGGAGCCGACCGTATCCAGCACGGTGAGCAGGTGCCGACCGTTGTGATAGCGGCGCTCCGGCGCTTCGTATGCCGACAGCAGCCTGGCGCCCAGCTGAGGGTGGCTGGGCATCAGGCGGTTCCAATGTGAGAGCAGATCGGCATGCCGCCCGCCGGCCAGACCCAGCGGGGCCGGTCCACGGCGCCCAGAGGAGTTGCACGGGCCAACAGACCCGGGCGGGTCCGCGGGCTCCATAGGCCGGGTCATGGTCGTTCCAGCTGCGAGGGCAGAGGCTGGCCGTGCACGATCTGAAGTGATGTGACGGCTCGGGTGAGGCAGACGTACAGGCGCCGCAGGCCGATGATCTCGTCAGTCTCAGCCGCCACGATCGCGGCGGGTTCGACCAGCACGACGTGGTCGAACTCCAGCCCCTTGGCCAGAGTTGCGGGCACAAGGTCGACCCGTGCCTCGATGTCGTCGTCGCTGCCGAGGATGCTGAACTCGACTCCAGCGGCCTCCAGCGCGACTGCCGATGAAGCCACCTCCTCGTCGGGCACGACGAGACCGATCGATCCCATCTCTGTCAGCGCCGCGAGCACCGAGGCCGAGGCCGCCTCGTTCACGTCGACAGCCTGCGTGATGACGAGCCCGCCAGAGCCGCTCCGCACCGATCTCGGCGGCGTCAGATCGGGCGCGATGGTGGGCAGCAGCTGCGCGGCGTACTCGATGACGTCGCTGGGGACGCGGAAGCCGAGGGTGAGCTCCTCCACATGTGCTCCGCCCAGCCCCAGGTGCTCCAGACTCCAGTTCCAGCTTCCGACGGCCCACGGCGTCGTGGCCTGGGCGAGGTCACCGAGCACCGTTGCCGAGCCGGTCGAACATTGTCGGCCGACGCTGCGCAGCATCATCGCGGACAGGTCCTGTGCCTCGTCGAGAACGACGTGGCCGAGACTGGGGGTCCGCTCGATCAGGTCGGCGGCCTCGTCGATCAAGACGCAGTCGTGGAGAGACCACTTGACGCTGCCAAGTCCTTTCGCCGATCGGGCCCAAGAGATGGCGGCACGCTCTGAGTCGGTGAGGATGCCCTCAGAGGATCGCAACAAGAAGTCCGGATCGCCCAGCAGCCGCATGACCAAGCGTCTTGGGTCAACGGCCGGCCAGAGCACGTCGGCGAACTGCCTCACCGGACGGCTTCGCGCCACCGACGTCTGCACCCTGTCGTCCGGGGACTCGCCCGAGAGCTCCATCTTGACGAGCACGGCATGGGCGAGGCGTTGCGGGAGCATGGCGCGCCCAGCGCCGTACCGGACCTCCCGTTCGCGCAGCTCGACCACAATTTCGTCGGCTTCGTACGCCGGCACACGCCATCGTCGTACCCCGAGAGGCACTACCAACGCCTCAGTGGCCGCCCGGAGATGCGACCACAGCGCACGCTCGACCACCTGCGCCATCCGGGCATCTGCCTTGACCCCTGCGGCTGCGGCGTCGTCGGATGCCTTGATGGGAACATGGCCCACCAGGTCGGTGAGAGTTGTCTGCTTGGCCTCGATCTCACCCAGCGCGGGCAGTACGTCGCCGATGTAGCGAAGAAACGACGCATTGGGTCCGACGACGAGGACCCCCTGCCGCCGCAACTGGTCTCTGTGCGCATACAGCAGATAGGCGGCGCGATGCAGACCGACCGCCGTCTTGCCGGTACCCGGGGCGCCTTGAACGCAGATGCTGGTGCTGAGATCGGCTCGAACGATGTCGTCCTGCTCGGGTTGGATGGTTGCGACGATGTCTCGCATCGGTCCTACCCGGGGCCGCTCGATCTCGGCCGTCAGAATCGCGCTTTCGACCGACGGTGGATCTGCACCTGACACCGACGAAGCGCTGTCCCCAGGTTCACCGTCGTCGAGGTTCTCCTCCTCATATGCGGTCACGCCACCTCGGGAGAAGCCGAACCGGCGACGCAGCCGCAGGCCCATGGGGTCGGACTTGCTGGCTCGGTAGAAGGGGCGGGAGACCGGTGCGCGCCAGTCCACGACGAGGGGATCGCCGCGCTCATCGGTGACGTGGCGGCGGCCGACGTAGAAGCGCTCACGAGTTGCGGCATAGTCCAGGCGGCCGAAGAACAAGGGGATCTCGGGGTCGTCCTCGAGCGCCTGCATCCTCTTCCACAGCGTGCACTTCAAGAACTCGTTGCTGACGGCGTCTCCGCTCAGCGCCTTCATCGAGGCGGTGCGTTCCCTCATCCTGCGCAGCGCATTCCGGGACTCGTCGAGGTGCGCTTGCTCCTTGACGATCTCGTCGGAAGCTGGGTTGGGGCGAGTGGTGTCCACGTAAGGCCCTCAGCGGATCAGCGAGTCGGCGTCGACAATCGTGTAGGAGTAGCCCTGCTCGGTGAGGAATCGCTGGCGGTGCTGGGCGAAGTCGGCGTCGACGGTGTCGCGAGCGACGACGCTATAGAACCGGGCGGTTCGCTGGTCGACCTTGGGGCGCAACAGCCGACCAAGCCGCTGCGCCTCCTCCTGACGTGAGCCAAAGGTCCCCGACACCTGGATGGCAACTGACGCCTCGGGTAGGTCGACGGAGAAGTTCGCGACCTTGCTGACGACGAGCAGCGAGATCTCACCGGCGCGGAACGCGGCGAAGAGTCGCTCACGCTCTTTGACCGGTGTCTGACCCTTGATCAGAGGAGCGTCGAGCTGCTCGGCCAGGTCGTCGAGCTGGTCGATGTACTGACCGATCACCAACGTCGGCTCATCGGCGTTGAGGCGGACGAGCTGTTCGACCACCCGGGCCTTGCTGTCGCAGTCGGCGGCCAGCCGATAACGGTCTTCCGGTTCAGCGGTGCCGTAGGCAAACCGTTCCGGGTCGCTCAAGGCGACGCGCACCTCGATGCACTCGGCCGGGGCGATGTAGCCCTGGGCCTCGATGTCCTTCCAGGGCGCATCGAACCGTTTGGGACCGATGAGTGAGAAGACGTCACCCTCACGACCGTCCTCGCGGATCAAGGTGGCGGTCAGGCCGACGCGCCGACGAGTCTGGAGATCTGCGGTCATACGGAAGATGGGCGCAGGCAACAGGTGCACCTCGTCGTAGATGACCAGCCCCCAGTCGCGGGCCTCGAAAAGTTCCAGGTGGGCATACACGCCTTTGCGGCGGGTGGTCATGATCTGGTACGTCGCGATCGTGACCGGCCGGACCTCCTTGGTGGCTCCTGAGTACTCGCCGATCTCGTCGGGTGTCAAGGTCGTACGACGCAGCAACTCCTCCTTCCACTGCCGCGCGGAGACAGTGTTGGTCACCAAGATCAAGGTCGTGGCCTGCACCTGGGCCATGGTGGCTGCGCCGACGAGAGTCTTGCCCGAGCCGCACGGCAGCACCACGACCCCGGAGCCACCAGCCTCCAACGAGTCGACCGCTTGGCGCTGGTAGTCGCGTAGCCTCCACCCCTCCTGGGTGAGCGAGATGGGGTGGGACTCGCCGTCGACGTAGCCGGCGGAGTCCTCGGCCGGCCACCCGAGCTTGAGCAAAGCCTGTTTGAGGTTGCCGCGCTCGGAGGTGTGGACGACGACCGAGTCGTCATCGATACGAGAACCCAGCAGCGGAGCGATCCGCCTGGCTCGCAGCACTTCTTCGAAGACGGAACGGTCGGTGCTGGTCAGGATCAGGCCGTGCGTCGGATGCTTGGCGAGTCGCAGTCGACCGTAGCGGCCCATGGTGTCGGCGATGTCTACAAGCAGCGAGTGCGGGACCGGGTAACGCGAGAACGTGAGGAGCGCGTCGATGACCTGCTCTGCGTCGTGGCCGGCGGCCCTCGCGTTCCACAGGCCGAGCGGCGTCAGCCGGTATGTGTGAACATGCTCGGGAGAGCGCTCAAGCTCAGCGAAAGTCCCGATGACCCGACGGCAGTCTCGTGCCTGCGGGTGGTCGACTTCGAGCAGCAGGGTCTTGTCTGACTGAACGATCAAAGGGCCGTCGGTCATGAAGACGGCTCAGCCTGGTCGCGCAATAGCCGGACGCCGTACCCGAGAAGAACCACCATCAAAGATTACGGGCTGAACTCGGCCGACCCCTAATGCTCGCCGGCGGGGCAGCGCTCAAGCCGTGCGTCGGATGATGTGGGCCGACGTGATGCGGTGCAACGGCACCGTCAAGGCTTCGTCGGTGCGGGAGTCGCGCGCCTGAAGACGACCGTCGTCGACGGACGTGGCCAGGACGAGCCGCTCCCCGGAGGCTCCACGGGTGTCGACATAGCCGAACCACACCACTTCTCCGGTCTCGACGGCCTCCCGCAACGTGGACAAGGGAGAGTCGATGCGGTTGCTGGATTGCGGACGGGGATTCGATGCCTCAGGAGATTCGGCGCCAGCTTGACGAAGGGCTTTGACCAGGCACTGCGCGGCGGCCCAGGTGATCTCCATGTGCGCGGATGGCTCAGGCTCGGACACCGGCGCTCGCAACGGGCTCGTGTGCTGCGACTGGGCGTCGTACGTCGGCCCCTGGCCGGACCCGGACTGTTCTGGACGTGGCGGTTGCCGCTCGAGGTCATGCACGAGATAGAGGAGCGGTTGAGGAAGTGGCGTACATGACCTCCTCTCGAGGGTGGACACGATGTCGGGGACTCGCCAACCCAACCGGTAGGCGCGGTGCAAAGAGGCAGCCGAGAAGCGGTAGACCGTGGCTCCCCCGCGAGACTCGACGTCGGCCAGCGCGACGAGATCTCTTGCTGCCTCGGCATCGAGTGGACCTGGTGCGATGGCTGTCAGGTCAGCTTGCACGAGCACATGGTCGACGCGGGGGGGCAGCAAGTCCGCGAGGGTGGGATGAGAAGTGCGTGCAGGGAGGAGGGCAGCGATGTCGGAAGTCCTTGCGACCAGTTCTGCGCCGAACGATGAGAGGGCTCCCAGGCCGGTGAGGCCGAGCCAGGCTGCCTGGTCGAGGATCGAGGTAACGAGTTTCGCTGTCGCCGGTGCTCGCCTCGGTCGCTGCCAGCTGACCCACGCCTGCACTTGCTCCGGAGTGAGTACGACGAGTTCACCGATGCTCGCCACCCCTTGCAGGCACAGTCGCTTGAGCCATGCATGAGGTGCCGCGTCGGTATGGTCAAGCCACGCCGAAGCCAACATCTGCCATTGGTCGGACAAGGTCGACGACTGCCATTCGTCGAACGCAGTGGTGGGGATGAGGCGAAGATCCGACCCTGGCATGGCCCCTAGCAAACGGGCGGCACGAGCGATCTTGAGGTGGATGCCGGCGACGGGCGCGGGCAGGTCGAGCAGCACGCCGAACGTGCGCGTCTCGCGGCTGGCGAGTTCGCCGGATTTCGCCAGTGTGGCTGGTTGGTGGTCGCAGTGCTCGACGAGCACATCGATTCGTCGTACCAGCTCGAATGCCGAACCCGCAGCGACCTTGTCGACGAGGTCGACCGACTGATGCGCCGCAGCCTCGAAGCGAGGAGGTCGAGGATCAGGGACGGTCTCGGCATTGTCGCCCGTCAGCAACGAAGCCATGGCACGCACCGGACGAAGCGACGACGCGTCGCCCCAGAGAAGTCCGAGACTCAGCAGTCGGTCAATCGCAGCCAAGATGTCTGACGTGTCGATCGGGTCGCCAGCCGAACTGGCGGAGGTAGCACCGAGGTCGGCGACGACCG
>JACCSH010000192.1 GCA_013813125.1 Nocardioidaceae bacterium
GGCGGAGCCTGACTGGCCGGGTGGGGAGCAGGTGAGGGTGCGGATCGGTGTGCACACTGGGTCTCCGCGGGTGCATGAGGGTGGGTACGTGGGGATGGATGTGCACAGGGCGGCCCGGATCGCCGGGTCGGCGCATGGCGGGCAGGTGGTGATGTCTGAGGCCACCGCGAAGCTGGTCACCGCCTCTTTGCCGCGGGGGGTGGGGTTGCTGGATCTGGGGTCGCACCAGCTCAAGGACATCGCGCAGGCTGAGCACCTGTTCCAGCTGGTACTGGCGGGTCTGGCATCGGAGTTCGGTCCATTGCGCACGTTGGGTGCCTCGTCGAGTCTGCCGGTGCCGCCGACACCGTTGGTGGGCCGTGACGGTGAGCTGGCGGAGTTGGCCGCGCTGTTGGAGTCGCCGGGGGTGCGGTTGGTGACGTTGACCGGTCCGGGTGGGTCAGGCAAGACCCGGTTGGCGGTGGGGTTGGCGGCGAGTCTGGTGGAACGGTTCACCGATGGGGTGTACTTCGTGGACCTGGCCGCTGCGACCGGCACGGATGTGATGTGGACGACGATTGCTGAGGCGTTGGACGTGCCCCCAGAAGGGCGCATCCCACCGGGGTTCTTCTCCCACGTCGCGCACCGCAGCGCCCTGCTCGTCTTGGACAACCTCGAACAGGTCAACGGGGCCGACGCTGTAGTGGTCGACCTGTTGAGGCAAGCACCGAAGGTCGTGGTGATGGCCACATCACGGCGCCCGCTGAATGTGCCGGGAGAGCGACAACACGCCGTCCCCCCGCTGGAGCTACCCGACCAAACCGCCCATGAGGATGTGGCGCAGTCCGGTGCGGTGCAACTGTTCGTTCAGAGCGCCCAGGCAGTGAAATCGAGCTTCACCTTGACCGCTGAGAACGCAGCCGATGTTGTGGCGATTTGCCGACGACTGGATGGGTTGCCGTTGGCGATAGAGCTGGCGGCGGCACGCATCAAGCTGCTGACCCCGAAGGCGCTGCTGGCCCGGTTGGACACGGCACTTGACCTGAAAGCCTCAGGGGCCGGTCGCCCGACCCGCCAGCAGACCTTGCGCGACACCATCGGCTGGTCCCACGACCTTCTCACCTCGCAGCAACAGGCACTCTTTCGGAGGTTGGGAGTCTTCGCCGGTGGCGCCGACCTGGACGCGATCACCGCTGTGTGTGGCGACACCCTCGAAGGTTCTGATCCGCTTGAGCTGGTCGGGGCGCTGGTAGACGCCAACCTCGCCACCGTCAACGAAGACCTCTACGGCGAACCCCGCATCGGCATGCTCGAAACCGTTCGTTCCTACGCCCGCGACCAGCTCACCGCCGCTGGCGAGCTGGTGACGGTCAGCGATCGACACGCCGACCACTATCTAGCCCTCGCTGAATTGCTGAAGCCGTTGCTTCACGGACCTCAGCATCTGCAGACCCGCACCCGGCTAGAAACCGACCACGACAATCTCCGCGAAGCACTCCGCTGGATACTCCACTCCGACACAATTCCTTCCGATTTCGCTGACAAGGCGCAAACAGGCCTGCGCCTCTACACGGCGCTCCACCGCTTTTGGTTTGTCAGCGGCTATTTCTCCGAGGGGCGTCGCTGGGCAGAACTAGCCATCGGACGAGCCGGCGGCAGCGACAGCGCCGAGCTGGCCCGATGTCTGCAGCTCCAGGCAACAAACCTGCGGATGTCCGCAGACCTCGACCGCGCCCAGCACTGTGCCACAGCGAGCGTGGACATGTGGCGGCGCCTCGATGACCCCAGCGGACTGGCCGCAGCGCTTGTCGCTGCGGCGGCCGTGGGCGCGGACATTGGACAACCTCCCGCATCTCTCCGCCCGCTGTACGAGGAGGCCCTCGCGATCGCGCGAGAATCCGGCGACAAGGCGCAACTGTGCGCAATCTTAGGAGGCGTTGCCACTCTGGTGGGCTTTGAGCACGACTACCAGCGGTCACTGGAACTGGACACTGAGGCGCTTGACATCGCCCGCGAGCTCGCAGACCCCAGCGCTGCGTTGTTTCATCAGCACAATCTGGCGTGTTCGCTGCGACTGATCGGCCGGGTACAGGAGGCAAAGGAGCAGATGATCGATTTGATCCCCCGTAGCCTCGAATTCAACGAACCGGCTGACCTGATGGTGCTCGCTGAAGACTACGCGGCGATCCTCGCCGATAGCGGTGACTATTTAACCGCCGTCCGACTGTTCGGAGCCGCCGACGCGATGCTCGAACGTCTAGGGAATCTGCGGTACCCCGTGCAGGAGGCAGAGCTAGCACAGCCGATTGCCAAGACCAGAAGCAGTCTGTCCCCGACAGAATGGAACGCTGCCTACCAAGCCGGACGCGAGACCACCGTCGAGGCTCTGCTCGCGGAAACCCAACTGCAAAAAGGCACCGTGGCCTAGTCGTCCCATAGCTTCCATGACCCGGGTGACCCTGAGAAATGACTGAGAGTAATTGTGACGTTACATATAGTGACAAATACTTCTCTACCGTTAGCGGTATGAGGAAGTCGCGCACGTTGGTTCTTGCCGTTGCCAGCACGGTTGCGCTGTCGATTTTCGTTCCGATGCCAACCCAGAGCAGCGGCCAGTCCGTGCCAGCGATGCCTGCGGCCACAGCGCCGAACGTCGTCCTGTTTCTGATCGACGACGCGACGGTGGCAGATGTCGATCAGATGCCTCTTGTGCAGGCCCTTGTCGCGGATCAAGGTGTGACATTCAACCGCAACTACTCTCCCGACCCGCTGTGCTGCCCGGCGCGAGCGACCTTGTTGGCCGGTCAGTATCCCCACAACCATGGTGTCCAAGACAACGTCGCGCCTCTCGGCGGGTTCTCCCAGTTCGATGACTCCTCGACGATCGCGACCCACCTCGACCAGACCCATCTCACTGGCCTCTTCGGCAAGTACCTCAACGACAACGACCAACCGCTGTACGTCCCTCCTGGTTGGGACGCGTTCAAAATTCCCACGGGGGAGACCACGTACAGGTTCGTGAGCCAGACGATGAACGTCAACGGCGAGCTGGTGATGTTCCCAGGCAAGCAGGCGACGGCGGTCTACGGGCGCCAGACGCGAACTCTCATGAGTAATGCCCACGAGAGGACCGTGCCATTTTTCGCCTATACCTCGTTCGTTGCGCCGCATCGGGGATCACCGCACCGGGACTATCCGGACGACATTGACAGTCCCTAGGTAGCTCCTCAGGACCGGTATACCCAACCTCGGGTGATGCCAGCGGATCCCACCATCGGCGAGGCGGATGTGAGTGACAAGCCGGCCATAATCCAGTCGGCACCAACGTATAGCCCAGCGGACTACGCCTACATCGCCGAGCGCAATGCGCAGCGGATCGAGTCGCTGCAGGCAGTCGATCGGCAGATCGGGGCCACGATCAACCATTTGGCCGCGATGGGCGAGTTGGAAAAAACCTATGTGGTGGTCGCATCTGACAACGGTCAGATGCAGGGCCAGCACCGCATCACCCAAGGCAAGGGAACCGCCTACGAGCCCTCCGCCCGTGTTCCCCTCCTCATCCGCGGTCCCGGTATCTCGCCTGACACCAGCTATGACGGCGTCACGGGATTGCAGGACTTTCTGCCGACGGTCCTGGCCATGACAGGTCAAGGTGTCGGCCAGGCCCCATCCACTAGCGACGGAGTCAACTTGCTGGGATTGATCGACGGCACCGAAAGCTCGAGTCGCCCGATTCTGATCGAGATCGCCCAAAGATCTCGGTTCACAGACATCCAGGTCGAACGAGGTGCGGAAGTGTCGCAACGGGTGAGTGATCGCATTTCCTCGGTGGCCTACCAGTTCCGTGGTGTGGTGACAGGAGACGGCTTCAAGTACGTCGAGCATCAGCTCACCGGCGAGGTGGAGCTATACGACCTCAACGTTGATCCTTTTGAAGAAGCCAGTGTGCACGCCAATCCTGCCTACGAGCAGAAGATGGTCGAGTTGGCGGCGTTGCTGCGCCGCTACGAGAACTGTTCCGGAGCGGAGTGCGGCTGAATCGCCTGGCAGCTGACTGAGCCGGCCAACCTCCGCCGGCCTGGTTGAAGTTGACAACTGTCGCGTTGAGACGGTATATGACGGGTTCAACCACTAATGTGGCAATCTAACTTGTGGGCTTCCGACTCGTGCAAAGGTCACAGATGAACCATCTCGGGGCACGGATAGGGCTGGCTGGTCTGGGTGTGGCAGCAGTGTTCTTGGTCGCAGGGCAAAGCCTGGTGTCATCTCCGCACCTGGCCGGCGTGATCTCCAATCTGGCACTGCTGGCGGTTGCCGGTTGGGCAGGCGTGACCTTTGCTTTGCGGGCTCGCGTCGGCAGCCCCGGACTGCGCTCGGCGCGCATATTGTTTGCTGGCTACTGCTTCACCTGGCTGTTGGGTCGAACCGCCTGGACGTTCTATGAGGCGTTCGGGGACAGCGCGTGGCCGTCCGTGTCGTGGGTGAACGCCGTGCTCGTGGCGGCGACGTTGGTTGCCATTGCCGGTGGGTTCTGCCTTTCGACGGTGCCTGTGGGCGCGGCACGGCTGCGGAGTGTGCTGGACGGCCTGCTGGTCGGGTTTGCCCTGTTCTTCGTCGCCTGGACCTTCGTGACCAGCCCGGTCATCGATGCGGGTGGCAGCGGCGCAGACATTGCGCTGGGTTTCGCCTACCCCCTGGCAGATATTGTGCTGATCTCGGTTGTGACGATGGCGCTGCCGGAGCTCCCCGCACAGTTGCGCAAGTACGGATATCTCTTCCTGGCCGGGCTGCTGTGCATTGGAGTCGCGGACTGCGCATACGCCTACCTCGCTGCGACAGGAGGCTTCCGAAGCGGCACCTTGGTAGACGCTGGATGGCTGCTGGGCTTCGGGCTTCTCGTCTTGTCGGCGACCCTGGCTCCACCCCGCATAGAAGAACGCTTCTCGAGGTTGACCGCGCTCTCACCCCGGGCGCTACTGCTTCCCTACCTTTTCCTGGCACCCGTTGTGGTCCTCTCGGCCTGGTACGTCGTGAGCGGCCGAGTCCTGGACACCGAAATGGTGCTGATCGGCATGGCTTCCTTCGTCGTCATGTTGGTCCGGCAGATCGTCACCGTGCTCGACAGCGAGGCACGCGCCGAGTCGCTGGTGTTCCAAGCGACGCACGACTCGTTGACAGGGCTGTGGAACCGGGCGAAGTTCTACGACTATCTGGCATCGGTCCTCAGCCGTCGCGGTGAGACGCGAGCTGTCTTGTTCATGGACGTCGATGACTTCAAGGACCTCAACGACGGCCTCGGTCACGCAGCTGGGGATGAGGCGCTCTGCTGTGTGGCTCGCCGGCTGGAGGGCCATATGCGCAAGGATGACGTCATCGCCCGCCTGGGCGGGGACGAGTTTGGCATAGTGCTGCGCTCGGTCCGCGACGCAGACGAGGCGTTGCGGCTGGCTGAACGCGTCAACAAGGCGGTCAGTGTGCCGGTTGTCGTTCATGGGGAGCAGCATGAGGTGTCTGCCAGCATCGGCGTGGCGCTCAGCGGCACCCACGGCGAAACCGCGGGAGTCCTGCTGCGAAACGCCGAACTGGCCATGTACGCGGCCAAGCGAGAGGGAAAAAGCCGGTGCGCGCTCTATGACCCGTCAATGCACGTCAATGTGCTGGACCGGGTCCGACTTCTCAGCGAACTGAGAACGGCGATCGAGCAGGACCAGTTCCGGTTGCACTACCAACCCAAGTACGATCTGCGCAGCGACGCAGTGAGTGGCGCCGAGGCGCTACTGCGGTGGCAGCACCCGGAGAAAGGCCTGCTGTCCCCAACCTCTTTCTTGGAAACCGCCGAGCAGACCGGCCTGATCGTGGACATCGGCCGTTGGGCGATGCAGAGCGCATTCCTGTTCATCGGTAGTCTGCGCAGCGAGGACGTCATCTCTACCACCTTTGAGATCTGCGTCAACGTCGCTCCCCGGCAGCTCAAAGAGCCAGACTTCATCGCCGACGTCACCCGGTGCTTGGCCCTCAGCCCACTGCAGCCTCACCAACTGGTTTTCGAAGTGACCGAGTCAGCCATCATCGACAGCACCGTGCTGCCGGCCTTGTGGAGTCTGAAGAGCCTTGGTGTCCGCGTCGCGCTCGACGACTTTGGCACCGGGTTCTCGTCCCTCAGCTATCTCGACCGGTTTGATTTCGACGTCCTCAAGATCGACCAACTCTTCATCGCAGACCTGGACCGAAGCCAGTCCCGCCGGGCCATGGTGGCAGCCATCATCGAGATGGCACACACGATGGGACTGATATCGGTCGCCGAAGGCATCGAGCAGGAGTCGCAACTGGCGGCACTTCGTGAGCTGGGATGTGACGGGGCCCAGGGCTATCTGCTGTCCAAGCCCCTGACAGAAGCACAGTTCGTCTCGCTCCTGAGCCAAACCACTCCCGCAGTCGTCTAAGTGGCCCGCGGTCCTGGTGCCTCGTGCTCGACGAGGTGGAGCACCGGTACTCCGAGTCGACGCCGCGCCTTGGAGCTCCAGTCGAGGTGGAGGAACTCCTGGATCACGTGCGGCCGGGTCAGCACGATCACCTCGTCAGCGCTGTGCTCACGCGCCACCTGCTCGAGCG
>JACCSH010000268.1 GCA_013813125.1 Nocardioidaceae bacterium
CGCTGGCGGGCTACGGCAGCCGCCATGCGCGCCTATAGTCGCCGAGGCGTCGATCCCGTCGCCGCTCTGGCGCCGAGCGAGGACCGAGCTGCCCTGGTGGCCGCGCTGCGAACGATCAACGCCGATCAGCGACGGGCAATCGTGCTGCACCATCTGTGCGACTTGTCCGTCGATGAAGTGGCCCGCGAGACGGGCGCCCCGACCGGCACCGTGAAGGCCCGGCTGGCCCGCGGTCGCGAGGCACTGGCTCGGGTGCTCGGACCGGACGCCGGCGCTGCCGACGATGACACACACGGGAAGGCTCACCATGTCTGACTATGACGACTTCCAGCGGCAGCTTCGGGGAATCGCCACCGACGCCGCCAGCCAGGCCCGACTGCAGCCAGCCGCTGACATCCGCCGCCGAGCGGCCCGACGCCGAGGTCTTCAGGTGACGGGCAGTGCGCTGGCGACTGCTGGCTTGGTAGTCGGAATCTGGGCGGTGGCGGCCCCCGGCACTGACAACGACGGCATCCTTCCCGCCGGTCCTCCGACGAGTACGACGTCAGGCCCCGCGCCAACCGAGTCCGGGGCGCCGACACGACCCACAGAGCCCGCCTCGACCACCGAGGTCCCCCCTGACGACGGGCCGCCCAAAGACACGGCAGAGCCGCAACCGCCCCCGCCAGGGGGGTGGGTGACCACGCTTCCCGACCCGGTCACCCTCGTGCTTGTCCATGACGGGCAGAAGGCAGGCCACTCGGAGGAGTCGGACTGGAAGCCGGTCGAAGGGACGGACACCTGGTTGTTGGTGCCCTGCGACGGTTTTGAAGACGCCGGCTATCCGTCGGACAAGCTGCGCACGGAGCACCGGGCGATCGCGCAGAGCGGGATCGAGCGCGTCGTCGCGGAGCAGGTCGCGGTCTATCCCAGCGATGTCGAGGCGATCCAGGCAATGCAGGAGATGCGGCAAGCGCTGATCGACTGCTCAGACGAACGCACGAGGCACCCGGCCGACGGCACGTACACGGACTCCTTCTGGGACTTCGCCGATTCGGTCGCCAAGACCTCCGTCGGCAACCTGGAGCCGGACGAGTCGTTCCAGGCCTGGAACTGGAACCGCACGTACAACGAGGAAGGCCAACCCACCTATGGGCTGGGCGGTGGTTTCTTCACGGTCACCCGGGTCGGGAACGCGGTCCTACTCACCGTGTCCGACGGGGAGACCGACTGGGGCCGGCCGGGGGCGCCCGCGGAGGTCGCCGTGGAGCTGGCCAAGACAACGCGTGCCGTGCTCATCAACCTGTGCGAATGGTATTCGGCAGCCGACGGCTGCTGACGTTCCTGCCAAAACACCTCCTCGACTAGCAACGCAACGAATGCGCTCGCCGGACGGCTATGCGGCTGAGGGTTGCAAACGAGCGCGTGAAGGCAGGCTGGTCGCCACGAACAGGAGACGTCGGCTTATGCCGGTGATCGCCGGATCTACACGGCGAAGGGCGGAGCGCTCTGCAACACCCCGTTTACTCTCACCTTCTCGTTCTCCTAACGGGTCGGACAGGCGGGTTACGGCCTCGACACCGTTGCCAGCTAGCGCAACAACTGGCTCAGTCCAGGTAGTCGCGCACTAAGGACGCTTCAGCGCTGTGCGACTAAGCGTTGTAAACGTGCAGGTCACAAGCGTTGTGCGGTGAAATATCTTCGACTGAGAGGCGACACCAATGTCGACCACCACCGCAGATGAGCTCCCGCGTTCAGCACCGCCCCACGTTTCCACCGGGGTCCCGTCCCCCGGATACGGACACAAGCTGGGGTCGGGAGACAAACGAGCTTGAGCCCGGCCCGAGGGCACATGGGGTAAACCGGGTGGCGTGACCCCTTGAGATTGGTTTACTCGTGATGAGACTCGATGGCCCACCATGGTGGGTGAAGAAGGATCGTCATGACGACTCGTCGACGACATATACGGAGCAGGTTGTCCGCAAGCTGCGGAGAGGCCGACCGAGTACTGAACGACGGCGGCGGCGTCCTGGACAAGATCGCCGCCGACCGCGGCCGCCACCCGAGTTTCATCCGCAGCGACAACGGCCCCGAACTGACCGCTCACGCCCGCAAAGACTGGTGCCGGTTCAACTCCGCCGGCACCGCCTACATCGACCCCGGCGCACCCTGGCAGAACCCCTGGGTCGAGTCCTACGGCTCCCGGATGCGCGACGAACTACTAGCCCTCGAAGTCTTCGACACACTGCTCCAGGCGCAAGTGCTTGTCTGCGACTGGCGAGACGAGTACAACCAATACCGACCCCACTCCGCCCTCGGCATGCTCACCCCGCATCAGCACCACGACCGGTGGCAGACCAACCAACCCCAACTCTCATAACGGATGGACCACTCAACGGGGTCCGGTCACGGGCGTTAGGGAGCGTGTCCCCAGTCCGGAAGCATGCCCGCGAACAGCGTGTTGACCGTTCCGCCAGAAGCTCTATTCCAGTCAGTAACTCTGTGCCTTCGGCCGCAGGGTCGGCGACCGCGTCACGGATGGCTGCGTCCATGGGGGTCTTGCGAACTCATTCGCAGCTGGACCTCCTCGGCCGTAGGGAAAGAGGCCTGGGTGCCAGGCCGTTGGGTGCTCAAGGAACCGCAGACCGTGGCCATCTTGACTGCTTGTTCCACTTCTTCCCCGGCCCCGATCGCATAGGAGAAGCCGCCCAAGAAGGCGTCCCCTGCGCCAGTCGTGTCAACGGCTTTGACCGCGACAGCGGGGACATGGCGAACGGCTTCCTTACTGGGGAAAGCGGCTCCCAATTCCCCTAAAGTCACGAGGAGACGGCCTTGCAGCCCGGAGTCTGCCCGCAGGATCTCGGCGTTCTCAGGTGGGGCCCCGAACAGCAGCTCGAACTCGTTCTCGTTCGGAACCAGCCAGTCCGCAAGCTCCAGCACGTCGGCTCGAAGAGCAGCGGCAGGGGCTGGGTTGAGGATATTGACAGCGCCCCAGCGCCGGCCGAGTTTGAAGGCCTCTGCGACCGCGTCTTGGGGAATCTCGAGTTGGCACACCACGCAGTCCGCACCGTCGATGTCGGCCAACTCAGAGCGCACCACATCTGGAGTAACAGCCTCGTTTGCGCCGGGGATGATGATGATGCGATTCGTCCCGGACGGTTCGACCCAGATCGGCGCGACCCCAGTTGAAATGGTGGGAATGGGGTCTCCCAACCGGAGCGATACTCCTTGCTCCGCTAAGTGCTTTCGGGTCAACTCACCGAAGAAGTCGTCACCAACGCGATTGACGAAGACAACCTCTGCTCCTAAGCCGGCAGCCATGACGGCCTGGTTGGCCCCCTTGCCACCAAAGCCCAGTTGAAACTCTGTCCCTCTCAGAGTCTGCCCTGGACCGGGTAGTACAGGCGCGTATGCGACGAGGTCCATCATTGTCGAACCGACGACAACGATCCGCGGAGTCCTGTTCACGAAGAAGTCTCCGGTGGCATCGTCTGGACCTGACAACGCAGCGATTGAGGGCCCATCAGCTGTCCCGTCCGGAAAGCCATTCCAGTAGCTGACTCCAGAAAGAGCCGTACCCCTCCCACGCCATGAACTCTGGACTACCCCAGTGAGGGGAGCAGTCTGACGCGAAGGCCGCTGATCTGCCTTGCCCTCGCTCCCCGACGATGAGGAAAGGGTCTTGTTCGACAGCCAGCAAGACATCGCCTGTTGGCTTTGCCGTCAGCCGGTTGTAGCCAAGGAAGTACGGCCATGGCCGCGGCAAACCGCGCAGAATGGGATGTCCGCTGAGCTGGACCTCAGGGTGGACTCCCTCCGGCCGTTCGGCGCGGTCGTCGTAGCCTTTGATTCCAACAGGAAGACATTCCTCCACGGGTGTGGCGTGATAACGGCCCTTACCCTCAAATCCTGCGAAGGACATGTAACCGCCGACCATGAGAAAGCCGCCTCCTGAGTTGACCCACTCGTCGATCACGGAGAGTCGGTTAGGTGTCCGCTCACCGCGTACGAAAGTGTCCGGGTGCAGGAGAAGCGTGTCAGCACCAATATCGCTGAGGATCACGACGTCATAGTCGTTGAGTGCTTCGACGCTAGCAGGAAAGGCCTCAGTGGCCGCGTGGTTCGCGATGTGGTCTACGTCCCAATCGTGTGCGGACAGCGCAGCGACGAACTCGGCGCTGCCGACCGCATACTCGCCAGTCGTGTAGGCGGAGAACCCCTTCTGATGGATCCCGTATGTAAGCCACGTTTCTCCGGCGAGCAGAACACGGCGGCGACTGTCGTTCATGGCAACTCCTAGAGTCGAATGCGAGGATCGGCCGCGGCTTGCGCCAGGTCGACGAGGGTGTTCACGATGACGTACCCAGCACCCACGACAAGCGTCACCCCGGCAATAGCGCGCAGATCACTGAACGCGATGGACTGGTTCAGGTAGAGACCGATGCCTGGCCACGCGAAGATGGCTTCCACTATCACGACTCCACCGAGCAACAATCCAAGCTGGAGCCCCGCCATGGTCAGCGGCGCCGACAAGGCGTTGCGCAACGCATGCCTGAACAGCACCGACCGTGGGGGCAGTCCTTTAGCGTGAAGCGTGCGAATGTAGTCGGACCGGTAGACCTCGATGAGCGACGATCGCAGCACTCGGCCGATCGCCACCGCCGGGACAAGCGCAAGCGCCAGCCCTGGAAGGATGAGGTGACGTAATGCATCCAAAAACACATCAGGGCGTGCGTGCAGAAGCGAGTCGAGTAGCAGCAGACCAGTGGGGGCCTCTGGTGCGTCAGCCACGCTGGTGCGACCTGACAGCGGAAGCCACGACAGCTTGAAGTAGAAGATGTAGATGAAGATCAGCGCCAGCAGGAAGGACGGAACCGAGGCACCACCGACAAACAGCAAGCGGGCGGGTGTTGCGAAGCGCGAGGACACGACGGCCAGGACGCCGATTAGTAGTCCGCCGACGACAGCCAGGAGCATGCTGAAGCCAGCGAGTTCCAGGGTCGCCGGCAAGAAGGCTCCAATGTCGTCGCGGACGTCCCTCCCAGTGCGCAGCGACTCACCGAACCCACCTCGTACGACCTGGCCGAGATAGGTCGCGTACTGGACCGGGAGCGGCTCGTCGAGACCGAGTCGTTCCCGTTCGGCTTCTACGACCTCGTCCGACGCGTTCACGCCGACACTGGCCCGCACCGGGTCGCCGGGCACAGCGGTCTGCAGGAGGAACACCACGGTGACCAGCGCAAGGAGCACTCCCACTGCCCCGAACGCCCGCACCAGCAGGAACCGAGCCATCCGACCTCCTAGCGGCTGAGGGCGGCCAGATCAACCGTCCAGGGGTAGGCCGGAACGTGCTCCACCCCGTTCAGGTCGGCTTGGGCGACGACGACGTCACTGACGTACGCGATCGGCACCACGGACCAGTCCGCAGTGGCCAGCTCACCCGCCTCGGCGTAGTCCTCGGCGGCAGCCTCAGGGTCGACTTCAACCAGTCCACGATCGAGTGCCGCATCGACCTCTGGGTTCGAGTAGTTGAAGAAGTTGAGCGGCCCCACGGTGTACCAGACGATTCGTCCCCAGGTGTCGGGATGCGCTCCGTCCGGAGCGGGGGTTGAGACGTAGATGTCGGCGGCGTTCGCCACGTCGTCGCGGTAGCCGAAGACCTCAGCGAGCTGCGCTTGGCGCGGCGTTGCATCCACGCCGACAGCCGCCAGACGTTGGCGCATGAGGTCGGCGAGACGGCGCTGGACTCCGCTCGAGTCGGGGGTATAGACGATGTCCAGAGTGATGCCTTGACCCGACAAGTCCGATGAGTCGCCTGGTGCGTAGTCAACAGGTGCAAGTGACGGGTCGAGCAGTCCGGCAGGATATGCATTGCTGGGGACCTCGGCCGTTTCCCCGTAGACCTCTTCCACCAAGCTGGTTATGTCCAGGGCGCGTATGAGAGCCTCCCGCGTGCCTGCGTCGGCCAGTGACTCCTTGTTGTGATTGAGGTACAGGGAGGTCGTCCCGAGAGACGGAAACTGCTCGAGGGCGAGGTCGTCGTTGCTTTCAACATTCGGGAGGTTGGCCAAGGGAAAGCCATGTGGAATCAGTTCCAGGTCACCGCGCTCCAACGCCAAGATTTGGCTGGAGACGTCGGGTGTGATGGCGACTTCCACGGTTGAGAAGTGCGGCTCCTCGCCCCAGTAGTTGTCGTTGCGCGTCAAGGTGTAACCGGTTCCGCGGGTAAATTCGTCGATTACGTAGGGTCCGCTACCCGCTGATTGGGTGTCCAGGTACTTCTGAGCCAGATCCGCTGAGTTCTCCTCGAGCACGGTCGGATTGATCGCCTTGGGGCTCCAGGCCGACGCGAGATAATGCAGGAACGCGACGTCTGGGTCCTTGAGGTTGACGACGAAAGTCTGCGGGTCAGGCGTCTCGTAACTGTCTACGCCCGCGAGCATGTATGACGGGCCCTGCTCAACCGCGGTCCGGCGCTCGAAGCTCGCTTGGATGGCCTCGCTGTCGAGTGGCGTCCCGTCGGCGTAAGTCAGGTCGTCTTTCAGGGTGAATGTGAAAGTAAGCCCGTCTTCGGATACTTCCCACGACTCCGCCAGCTCCCCCTCGATCTCTGTTCCACCGGGGGCGTATCGCAGGAGGCCTTCGTAAACCGACTGCATCACTGCGAGTCCCTCGATGTCGTAGAAGATGTCAGGATCCGCGGTGGCCATGTCTGCGAAGAACGCGATGTTGAGCGTGTCATCGCTTTCAACTGACTGGTTCTCTTGTTCCTCGCCGCCGCTGCACGCCGTAGCGAGAAGCGCAGCCGTGAGGGAGAGGGCGACGTATGTTCGTATTTTGTTGGGCACAAGGCCTCCTAGGTGGGGAAGGTCAACCACGGTCGAATAGGTCCCTTATACCGTCGCCCGCAAGGTTCGCGGCAACGGCGAGGATGAACACGGCGCACCCGGGCGCCAGCGGAATCCATGGGCTAGTGAAGAGGGAGTCCGCACCTCGGGCGGCCATGGCGCCGAGCTCGGGCGAAGGTGCCGGCGCACCGAGTCCGATGAATGACAGACCGGCCAGGGTCAGCACGAGAATCTGGATGTCTAAACTGGCTGTAACGATCACCGGGGGTATGGCGCCCGGAAGCAGATGGCGGAACATCAACCGACCCCGGGACACGCCACTGAGCCGAGCCGCGTCGACATGTGGTCGAGCGGCCAGTGAGCGAATCTCCCCTCTGACGAGGCGCGCGTACCAGGGCCACCAGACCACCGCGATGCCGATCACGGTATTGCGAAGGCTCGCGCCCAATGCAGCCGCCACTGCGATGGCAAGAACGGGACCGGGCAGGGCAAGGAACGTGTCAGTGAGGCGCATCAGGAGCGAGTCGACCCACCCGCCACGTGCGCCGGCGACCAACCCGATGAGACCACCGACCACGATGGCCGATGCGATCACTGCTACTGCGCTGAGCCAACTAGTGCGCATGCCGTACATCACCCGCGCAAAGATGTCCTGGCCAACGTCGTCAGTGCCGAGCAGGTGTTGGAGCGACGGAGGTTGAAAAGCCGGTCCTACCGAGATCACGGGGTCAGTGACGAAGAGTGGAGCTGCCAAAGAGATCGCCAAGAGCAGGAGGAGTACGACGATGCCGACGCGCTCGAGTACTCCTACTCCGCGCATTCGGGCTCCATATCGTTGTGTCGCGTTCATCGAGGCGCCGGCTGAACCCGGGCTCACGACACCTCTCACCGGCATGTGGACACCTGCGGTACAGAGGCCAGCAGTGCCTGCGTGTACGGGTTCGACGGGTGATCTACGACGTTGTCCGGCGGTCCCTCTTCGACGATACGGCCGCCCGTCATCACGATGATTCGGTCGGCGACCAGCCTGGCAGCCGCGAGGTCGTGGCTCACGAAGATCATGCCGAAGCCCAGCTCCCTGCGCAGGCGTCCGAGCAGGTTCAAGACGGTGGCGGCCAGCGAGGCGTCCAGGGCGGAGATTGGTTCGTCGCAAAGCAACAGGTCGGGTGGCTCGATGACCGCCCGGGCAAGGGCCGCCCGTTGACGCTGCCCACCGGATAGCTGCTGGACACGTGCGCGGGCCACCTCGGCCGGCAGACCGAGGCGGTTGAGCACCTCTGAAACCCGCTCGCCTTGTGTCGCCATCGGCAGGTGAGCGACCCGCTCGTATAGATGTTGGCCAACGGTGAGCCAGGGAGTGAAGGAGGATCCAGCATCTTGAAACACCATCTGGGGCATGCGTCCGGCTCCGCCCAGCACGACGCTGCCTGATGTCGGCGCCTGCAGGCCGGCTATGACACGCAGCAGCGTTGTCTTCCCGCTCCCGCTTTCGCCCACCACGGCAATCGACTCACCACGGTTTACGTCCAGGTCTACTTCGCGCAGAGCATCGAAGGGCTCGCTGCGGCGCAATCCACGCCGACCTGGGAATCGAACACTGAGCCGGCGCACCGTCACACCTCCGTCGCCGGCTGTGGGCACACTAGGACCCCATAGACCGGCAACACGTGACAACCCGCGGGCTACGTCCTCACCGGCGTGATAATGGCACGCGGCCAACCCGCCCTGGGCTGGTACCACGGTGAGCAACGGCCGCTTCTCGACGCACAATGGCGTGGCGGCTGGGCACCTAGGCGCGAAATTGCAGCCGGCGGGATCTGTGGAAGGCTGCACAGGTTCGCCGGCGATGACCGGCAGCTGATGGCGGCGATCGGCCTGTAGGCGAATTCGCGAGGTCATCAGAGCAGCGGTGTATGGGTGCCCCGGGTGATCAAGAACGGGGCGCACCTGTCCGACTTCCGCTACCAGCCCGCCGTACAGGACGCAGATTCGGTCCGCAACGGTCGAAGCCACCGCAAGATCATGGGTGACCAAGAGGATCGCGCACCCGTGTTCGTCCCGCATCCGCCGAAACAGCGTCAGGACCTGTGCCTGCACCGTCACGTCGAGAGCTGTGGTGGGCTCATCCGCGATCACCAGCTTCGGCTTCCCAGCGAGCGCGATTGCGAGCATCACCCGTTGCCGCAGCCCACCCGACAACTCGTGCGGGAAGTCACGCAAACGCCGTTGTCCGCCCGGAATGCCCACGGCCGCTAACAACCGGAGCACTTCCGCGGTGCTGCCGGCCACCTCATGGACCTGGCGACCGATTCGCATAGTCGGATCGAGCGAGGTCATCGGGTCCTGAAACACGGCACCCAGGGCACTTCGACGGAGCTTGCGGCGCATCGGTTCGCTGGCTCGCGTAATGTCGACGCCATCGACGGTCACGACGCCTTCGACCCGCGCAGACTTGGGCAGCAGCCCCAGCATCGACAGACCCAAGACAGTCTTGCCCGATCCCGACTCCCCGACCAACCCTACGATCTCCCCGGCGGCTATCCGCAGATCCACTCCCCGCAGCGCGTGCAGGTCGCGACCGTCGCGGCTGAACGTCACGGCTAGTCCTTCGACATCCGCCACCGCCGATGACGGTGCGGAACTCACTGACGAGGCAGTGACGGAGGGTTGCTCCGCTGCGGGGCGCTGGATCTTGACCACGGAAGCTCAGACCATGACCGACTGGACCGGCCCGCCCACCGGAGGACGGCGAGGACCCCGAAACTCGCGGAACGCGGCGACAATCTCGTCGGTCTGGCGCAACGCCCCAGTTTGCAGATACTCCATCGCGTTGAGCGACGCGGTATGAGCCGCTTGCGACGAGCCCCCGACCGCGTCAGCGGCGACGCGCACATGGTAGTCGTGCTGGTGGGCATCGACGAAGGTGTAGTGGACACACACGTCGGTCAACGCGCCACACAAAACAAGGGTCTGCGCCTTGAGGCCCTTCAAGAGGATCTCCAGGTCAGTGCCGAAGAATGCTGAGTACCGCCGCTTGATCACGTGATACTCATCAGGGAGCGGTGACAGTGCCGGTACGAGGCTGGTGTCCGAGTCGTCTTCGACGCAGTGCACATCCTCTTGGCCATCGAGTTCGCGACCAAAGTCAGCCAGCGTCCGGCTGTGCCTTTCCTGGAGGAAGATCACCGGGATGCCGGCCTCGCGGGCGGCGGTCAACATGGCAACGCACTTGTCCACTCGGACCGCGAACCCGCCCATCTGCGGGACTGCATAGTTTTCGTTGTAACCAGCGAGCTGGTTGTCGATGGAGATGAAGACCGGCTGGCCGATGATCAGGTCGCTCATTCGTTGCTGTCCGTTCTCGGTGGGGAGGCTTCGGCGAAGCCCTTGTCCTTCTTGCGGTGTAGCCGGCGCGGGTGCTCGAGGTTGGCACAAGAGCCGCGGGCGGTTATGAAGGTGTCGAGGACGATGTGCTGCGCCTGGTCCGGGCCTTCGTCCTCCATGCGGTTGCGTAACAGCCGCATCGCCAAGACGCCCTGCTCAACCGCGGGACGCGAGATGACAGACAATGGGGGGCTGAGCAACTCAGCCAACTCCAGGTCGTCGAACCCGACCACCGACACTTCGTCAGGGACACGTACCGCCATGTGGCGCAGTGCTCTGAGGACGCCGATTGTCATCAGGTTGTTGGCCGAGAAGATGGCGGTCACTGCCGTCGGCAACCCCAAGAGTCGAAGAGTTGCCTGATAACCGCTCTTTAATCGGAAGTCGCCTATCTGAACCAGAGCAGGTTCCAAGTCGACGCCGGCTGACTGCATCGCCTCCACGAAGCCGTCGTGACGCTCACGACCAGGAGTCGTGTCGAGAGGGCCACTGATCAGCCCAATCCGCTCGTGTCCGAAGCTCATGAGGTGCTTCGCAGCCTGTTCCGCCCCGCCGCGAGAGTCGACAAGCACAGAGTCCAGGTCGTCTGCGCCGGTGAGAATGCGGTCGAGCAGCACGATGGGTACTCCGGCTCGCCGCAGCTCTCCAGTGTTGTTGGACCCCTCCCGCGCAGGCACCAAGATGACACCGTCGACGCGACCAATCAGCCCCTCCAGGACGTTTCGCTCCCGCTCGACGTTCTCGTCGGTATTGCTGAGGAAGACGTTCAACTCGAGCTGACGGGAGACGGATTCGACCCCCTTGGCGACGGTTGCGAAGAACGGGTTGGAGACGTCAGGGACCACTAGGCCAATCGTCCGGGTTACTCCGGACTTGAGGCTGCGTGCCGTGTGACTGGCCCGGAAGTCGAGTGCCTCGATCGACGCCTGTACGGCTGCCGCGCTGCGGATCTTCTGGCCGGCAAGATGACGCGACACCGTAGTCGTCGAGACTCCCGCGTGTTTGGCCACGTCACCGATAGTGCCCACGAAAGGGAACTGTAGACGATAACTGAAATCGTTACCACCCCATGTGCCGCGACCTTCTGCCCTTGGCGCGGATGATTCCGGGCCCCCAATCGGTGAGCCCGTTGAGTTTTTGCTTCCGAGCGCCCCGAGGCTGGGTAACGTCTTTCGCCTAGCCTCAGGTCCGCTGAGGAGGCTCACATGGCGATCATTGTCGATATCCTTGTTCCGCACGCATCGAAGGATGACTCGGATCGTTTGGACGACAGCCATCAACGCGGCTATGGGCGAAATGGGCGGCCCACCAACCGGACTCATGGTTCACCTCACGCGCCCTGAAGGTGACGGCTTTCTCCTCTCCGATGTGTGGAGAAGTGAAGCTGACATGCGGCCCTTCTATAAGACGTGATGCGGCCCAAGCTCGCCGACGCGGGTCTTCGGCCCGAAGAACCTGTTGTCTCGCCGGTGTGGGTGTTGGCCAGGCCATGGCGCCGCCGTTGACCTGTGACCCGATCGAGTTCCGCTTCCAAACAACAGGAGCGGGCAAGAAATGAGTCCACCGGGCCGAGCATTTGCGCTCGGGTAAGCTGCGGTCTGCTTGCGCGGAGACAGCCGCTCCCAGCGCGTTCGCTATCCCGTGGTCGTCGGACGTCGTTTGCGCTCGATTCGTAGTGCCAAATCTGCTCGCGCGATGAGATTCTCAAGTGAGTCGTGTGCTTCAAGGGCGGCTATTCCAACGGTCACTGAAGCGTTCGCGGCTGCCAGATCAGCATTGATCTCGAAAAAGCGCCGCGCGGCCTGGTCCGCATTGAGGTTTTGGGCACACAGGAACTCATCGCCTCCAAACCGAACGATGAGGTCGTAATCGCGGAAATGTGCCCGCATGGTGTCGACGACCCTGCGCAGTAATCGGTCGCCGGCTCCACCTCGCCGGCCTCGTTTGGCTCCGTAACGGTCCGACACTGCCCCCAGGTCGACCGTTGCAGCTTCCTGTTCACGAATTTCGGCTCTCCGGTCACGTTCCTCCGACCTCTCGTCTCGGCTCTCCGATGGCCGGTCGTGAAGCTCCGATATTGCGTCACGGGCCTCGGCTGTTCGATCCCTGTCATCGGCGCCTTGATTCCGTCGGGTCCTGGAAAGGCACTCATCTGTCTCGGAGACATCGCCAGTGCGTCGGCTGTGTGGGCGTCGTCATCCATCGAACCATGGTCGTGTCACCGCAACAGAGATGCAAGGGGGGGCGCCTCTCCCACCTTCAAGCCGGCCCCCCGCCCAAGCACACCCCAAGGAGGACAGCGATCGGTAAACGCTACAGAGGTTCATTCCTCCAAAGGTCCTTTTCCGCGAGTGCAAAGCGTGCTGGCTGGCAGGGCGCTTGAAGATCGACCTTTCCAAGGCTCTGGCTCGCCCCACCCGGGGCGTCGGCATCCGAGTAGCCGTCGAGTTCCGCTTCGGACCAACATCTACGGCCAAGCGGGCTACGGGGTGAAGAGGGTACGTCCTAACGCTATGTGGTGGTCCGCCAGGTGGCGGGATTGAATAAATCTCCCATCCGCCACCTCGAAGCGACCCACCGACGCGGTGACGCTCCGCGAGGCTGCCGCCATCCTCGGGTGCTCCCGGTCCCCCGTGCGCCGACACATGCTCGCGGGCGGCTGCCATCGGCTGACCGCTACCAGCACCGCACACTGTCCCGCGCCGCCGTCGAAACCCTTCGATGACGGTGTATCGCTGGCGACTGCACCTC
>JACCSH010000297.1 GCA_013813125.1 Nocardioidaceae bacterium
GCGAAAGCGGGGCCCGTCCATCTAGAAGGGCGGGCCCCGCTCGCGACCGGATCTGTCAGCTGGCTACCGCGGCCCGGGCGTCGACGATGCCGTAGCCGTATGCCGGTGTGTAGGCCCCGCGAACGCCCGTGACTGGCTGCCGGGCGGTGGTCAGCAACGCGGTCTCCACCTGGTTGATGGTGCGGCCCTGCGCGTAGAGCAGCGCGGCGACACCTGCGACGTGCGGCGTCGCCATCGACGTGCCCGCGTAAGCGTCGTACGCCGATTTGCCGCAGGCCGCCGAGCCGGTCCCGGTCGGAACCGTGGACCAGATGTCGTCGTCGCAGCTGATCAGGCCCGCTCCACCGGGTGCGGCGACCGCCTTGAGGTCGGTCTTGACCGGAAGCTCGGAGTACCACGACTTCAGCTCGTTGCGGTCGGTCGCTGCCACGCAGATCACGTCGGCGGTGAAGGCTGGGTCGCTGCACAGCGGCGTGGCGCTGTTGCCCGCTGCGGCCACCGTCAGCACGCCGCGGGAACGGGCGTATGCGATCGCGGCACTGAGGTCGGTCTCGAGGCCGGTGATCGGCAGCACTTGCGTGCCAGGAAGGCCGCCCAGACTCAGGTTGATGACGTCAGCACCGTGGTTGGTGGCCCACCTGACGCCGTCGGCGATGTCCTCGTAGCTGCCGGAGCCGGCTTCGAGCACCTTGACCGGCATGACGTCGGCATTTGGAGCGACGCCGGCCACACCGATGCCGTTGTTGGTCGCGGCTGCCACGATGCCGGCGACGTGGGTGCCGTGCTCGTCACCGTCATTCTTGCCGTCCGGACCGCGGAAGTTACCGTTGCCGCATGGCCTCGGTCCCTTCTTACAGCCGGTGAACGTCGCTCCCTGCACCAACTGACCGGCAAGGTCGGGATGCTTCAGGTCGACGCCGGTGTCCACGACGGCTACGACGGCTCCCCTGCCGGTGCTCGTCGGCCATGCCGCCTCCGCGTGGATCTGGTCGAGGCCCCACTGCTTCGCGCGGAGGGGATCGTTTGTCGTTGCGTTGGAGGGCATCGAGGTGACCGCGAGCAGCGCGATCGCGCTTGCCGTGGCAGCGAGGCCACGTCGGCTGAGAGCGGAGGAGAGCATGGGTGTCCTTTCGGATCGGGGCTATGTCCGGTAAGGCGGAATCTCGTGCGGGCAGACCAAGGTCTCGGCATCCCATCTTTGACGCTTATCACAACGATGTCCAGCCGCACGCTGGTCTACGCCTTCGCTGTCGTCGGCTTAGCATCACGGCATCAGGTCGGGTGATGCATGCTGTTTTCGTGCGTACTACGGTGAGTTTGGGTCCGGACACTGAGGCGCTCATCCGGCTCGCCATGCATTGCAGCTACGCCGGCTGATGCGCGGAGTTTCGGCCTGGAACGGTTCGCTGATAGTCACGGGCGACCTCAACATGGCCGCGGGCCTCGCCCACCGGGTCACTGGCCCGCAGCCGCTTACGACTCAGCTGACGTTTCCGGCGGAGTCACCGCAGCGCCAACTGGACCACGTCTTGGCGCGCGGCATCCCGGCGGCCGTGGCCGGCCAAGCCGTACGACTGCCGTTGTCCGACCACCTGGCGCTCGCCGTCGATCTGCCAACTGACTGATGCGCTACGTCGGAAGTGTGGCCGGCGACATCGGCATGGTGGGCGCGTTCGCACGTGCCCGATGGAATCGACGACTCGCACGATTGAGGTCTACGAGCATCAAACCGTGTCCGGTCGACCAGCCGAACTTCACGGCTCGACCGCATTGGGCTGGGACTAGAGCCCGCTGTCTTTAGGCACTCCTGGGCGGCGATCCGGGTCGGTTCCACGCGCGAGTTCGTAGGCGAAAACCGTGAAGCACACAGTGGTGAGTACGGTTCCCCACACCGCAACGCCGGAGAGGCCGAAAGCGAGGAAGCCGGCGACGACCCCCACAGGGCCCCACCAGCGGACCAGACCGGCTCGCCACGCTGCCACGGCAGCCAGAGGTAGGCCCACGA